>NZ_JBNHEP010000047.1:74010-133485 GCF_050015995.1 Dapis brunnea BLCC-M229
ATGAGTAGGTAAAAATTTAGAGTTGTTTCTTGCCGTACTATTCTTTTTGATAATTACTAGAAAAACCAAGAGACTTAAAAGTTGAATAAATCGTGAAATTAAATTCTACAGATAAGTAACTTCTAGGAGGAAAGAAACTGCTGATGAGTAGGTAAAAATTTAGAGTTGTTTCTTGACGTACTATTCTTTTTGATAATTACTAGAAAAACTAAGAGACTCAAAAGTCGAATCAATCCCGAAATTAAATTTTATAGATAAGTAACTTCTAGGAGGAAATAAATTCCTGATGAGTAGGTAAAAATTTAGAGTTGTTTCTTGCCGTACTATTCTTGTTGATAATTACTAGAAAAACCAAGAGACTTAAAAGTTGAATAAATCGTGAAATTAAATTCTACAGATAAGTAACTTCTAGGAGGAAAGAAACTGCTGATGAGTAGGTAAAAATTTAGAGTTGTTTCTTGTCCTACTATTCTTGTTGATAATTACTAGAAAAACCAAGAAAGTCAAAAGTAGAATCAATCCCGAAATTAAATTCTATAGATAAGTAACTTTTAGGAGAAAATAAATTCCTTGTGACTAGGCAAAAATTTAGTTCTCCTTTTTTAATAATTGGTATACTACTCTAAGACGTTAGCCTTAAGGGCAAGGTTTAAATAAATTGGATAAACTAACAAAAATCATGGCATCTAATCCAGAAAAAATAGGTGGTAAATCTTTCTATCAATCTGAACCATTAATAGCTCGTCTTAGGGGAATTATTCGAGATTATCCAGAAGGTGTAGGGATTCTCAAAGAGTTAATTCAAAATGCTGATGATGCTAAAGCGACAAAAGTTGAAATTATATTAGATTGGCGAAGACATCAATTTAAAAATTTGCCTGACAATCGGATGGAAAAATTGATAGGACCAGCAATTTTAGTCTACAACAATCAAGTTTTTCGAGACCAAGATTTTGAGAGTATTAAAAGTTTAGGGCAAAGTAAAAAATCCCAAGATTTACAAAAAACTGGTCGCTTCGGAGTGGGTTTTAATGCTATTTATCACGTCACGGATTTTCCGAGTTTTATTTCTCGGCAAAGTCTAATATTTTTTGACCCTCACGGTGCTGCTATTCCGGGAACTTCTCGACAGGAACCGGGGAGAGAATGGAATATTGCTGTTGAGAATTGGTATGAGCAATATCCTGATTTTATGAGGGTTTATGAAGCAGGTGGGTTGTTGTTTGGTACTGAGGATTTTCAAGGAACTTTGTTTCGTTTGCCTTTAAGAACGGAAATACAAGCAAAAAATAGTGAGATTAGGAAACAAGCTTTCACGGAATCTAATGTTAGGGAATTGATTGAGGAGTTGGTTAAGTCTGGGGAGGAAATTCTTTTATTTCTCAAGTCAATTACGGAAATTCGGGTTTATGAAATTCCGGCGGATGGTAATGGGGAAAAATTGGAAGTTCTTAGCATTGTTACTAAAAATATTTCTGAGGTAGAAGCTGCTAGAAATAAATTATTATCGGCTATTCCTGATGATGTGGATTCTCTAGTTCAACAGTGTCAAAATAATCCCGCTGCTTTAGTTTCAATTTCTTACCGCCACGAAATAGAAACTGTCACGGCAGAAAGTACAATAAATTCAATTTGGAGAATAGTAGGAATTATTCGGACTGATGCTGAAGGGTTATTGGCAAAAGTTATTCGAGCTATGTATGAAAGTCAAGAAAAAGTAATTCCTTGGGCAGGTGCTGCTGCCCGAATTTCTAGCAGTAGTAGTGATGGAAATGTGAGGGAAGTTAAGGGGAAAATATATTGTTTTTTGCCTCTACCTTTAGAGTCAGAATTACCGATTCATATTAATGGCTTTTTTAACTTAAACAGTTCTCGTGATAATTTAAGTAGTGACAGTGGGCAAACAGGAAAAGATCGTCCTAGAGCAATTTGGAATTATCTACTTGTGCATCATGTTGTTGCTCATGCTTATGCAAATTTAATTACCGCTTTAGTAGAGGATATTGGCAAGTATCAACCACAAAAGTTATATGATTTTTTCCCGACAATAAAAGTTACTACTAGCAAAGCTTTAGAGCAACTATATATTTTTGTAATTAGGCTTTTATATGAGCGAAATGTTATTCAATCTGGTGTGGAATATTTAGAGGCAAAACAGAAAAGTGGGAAACAGGCGATCGCTACAAAAAAATGGATTACTCCCGCAAAAGTTAAGGTGCTTCCTAAGAGTTGGCAAAGAAAATTAGTTGCTCCTTTAAGCGCGGATGAAATTGATATTTCTGAACCTCGAATACCAGATAAAATTTTGTCTGCTTTTGCGGAAGCTGGTTGTAAAGTTGCTGAGTTGAAACCTGTAGATTTAAGGAATCATTTGAGGATGAATCAATCTTTAGGTTTGCCATTAAAAAATGCTCCTAAAGCAAGTCTGAAAAATCGGCAATGGGTAATAGATATGCTTGGTTATTGTGTGGAGGATAATTCTCAAGATTTGTGTGGTTTACCATTAGCTATTTTGGCTAATAATTCTCTGGAAGTATTTGGCTATGGTGCCAGAAATCCTATCTTTATTCCTACCTCGGAAATTCAAAGAGAAATATTTGTCGATTATCCAGAATGGTTTCTACATTCAGATTTGTGTCAAGGAATAAATCTCTACAGAAAAGAAGGAGTTTCATATATGAACGCCACTGAAGTTGCTAGAAATTTAACTAATATTGTTGATTCAACTGAGTGGCAACCTACTGGAGAAAATCCTCCTAATGAAAAGTGGTTAATTTTGGTTTATCGTTATTTTACAAACGAGAATTTACCTGTAGATGAATTGAAGAAAATTCCATTAGTTCCTGGCAATGATGATCAGCTTTATCGAGGTGGTTTAATTGAAACTCCTTTGTTATGTAGAGATAATATTGATGTAGAAATTATTGCAGCAATCAAATATTTTGGCGTGAACTTAATTGAAGTATCTAAAGAACTTGAGGAGGCTATTTTCAAATTTTTTGATAGATATCCAGAAACACTAATTTGGAAAGTTACAGCACCAGATGTTTTAGATAGTTTATATGGAATTTACGAAAGTCAAGGTTTACCAATTTATCACCGACAGCACTATACAACTTTGCTAAATTATTTTGCAGATAGTCTCTGGTTAAACGGGGATAAGAAATATAGTCCTGCCAACAAAGAAAAACTAAGTAAGTTACCAATATATTTAACAGTTACCGATGAAATTGTTAGTCTGGATGAGGAAAATATTTATCTACCTGCTGAGGGATATCAACCACCAGAATTTATCGAAAATTTCCGACTTTTAAAATTAGGCGTAACTAAATATGAGTGGTTGCCACTTTTTAAATTTATTGGCGTTCCATTTTTAAGTAAAGCGCGATTAATTACTGACTGTTTGTTGCCGGAATATCCTACCCTGGCTCACGAGGAACAACTAATAGTATTAAGTTGGATTAGAGATAACTTTGGTAAAATTCAAACAGAACTAGAATCAGAAACAAACAGTCAAAACTTTGACAGATTTAAACAGCAAATTAAATCCGCAAGTTTAGTGCGATGTAACGACGGAAGATTACGCTCGATAGAATCAATATATAGTCCGGAAATTGAAATAGTACCTCAAATTATGGGAAGTAAAGCTGCAATTCCAGATATGAATTTTTACTCTGATAAATCTGATGAGTGGCTTAACTTCTTTGTCGAGTTAGGCATGAAAAAAATTCTGACTGTGGCAGATTTATTAACATCTATAGATAATTTGATTCAGAAAGCAAATCGTTTTGGAGTAGATTCTGTCTCTGAATCTTTACTCAATATTTTTGACTATATATTAGATAACTGGGAAGATGTGAAAAGTGAAAAATTACTGCAAAGTCTCCGGGAAAAATATTGGCTACCCGCTGAAAGAAACCCAGAAGTCTTCAATCAATATGCTGCTGCTTTAATACCCAAACCTAAATTATACCGTCCCCAAGATTTATGTTTGATTGAAGAAGCACATTTAGTAGCTAGTCAAAAACCTATATTTGCTGGAAAAACTGAATTACTAAAAGAAAAAAATCGGCGCGAACTTGGTTTTATAACTGTAGAATCAAATATGGTACTAGACCATTTCGAGACAATAATTAATTGGGGAGTAGGAAATAGGGAAGATGGAGAGTAGGATAGGAAACAAGTAAAAAAAATTCTACACTTAGTCAAAAGCAGAAACTACATATACCTCTATATTTCCCAAACAAATTTCCACAATTGTCTCAAGAAATTTCAGAGGAAGGCAAAATTTATGATTCAGCCAACCCCAATTTTATCGACTACTCAAAAATTCCAAAAGAGTCAAAAGGATAAATTCCACCTACCTCTTTTTTTCCCAGAAAAATTTCCACAACTTCCCCTATAAATTCCAGAGCAAACCAGAATTTATGATTAACCAAACCCAAATTTCATCGACTACTCAAGAATTCCAAAAGAGTCAAAAGGATAAATTCCAGCTACCTCTATTTTTCCCAGAAAAATTTCAGCAACTTCCCCTATAAATTCCAGAGCGCACGAGAAATTACGATTCAGAAAACCTAAATTTCATCGACTACTCAAAAATCCCAACTCAGTCAAAAGGAGAAATTTCACCTACCTCTATTTTTCCCAGACAAATTTCAGCAACTTCCCCTAGAAATTCCAGAGTGAGGCAAAAATTATGATTACCCAGACCTAAATTTCATCGACTACTCAAAAATCTCAATTTAGTCAAAAGGAGAAATTCCACTTATAGCAATGAGCACTCAGGTATTTACAAGGCCCAGCTCAAAGTGCATTCTACAAAAGGCGTAAAAAAAATAATGTGTAAATATGCCAGCGCACATTGCTATACCTCTATTTTTCCCAGAAAAATTTCAGCAACTTCCCCTAGAAATTCCAGAGCGCACGAGAAATTACGATTCAGAAAACCTAAATTTCATCGACTACTCAAAAATCCCAACTCAGTCAAAAGGAGAAATTTCACCTACCTCTATTTTTCCCAGACAAATTTCAGCAACTTCCCCTAGAAATTCCAGAGTGAGGCAAAAATTATGATTACCCAGACCTAAATTTCATCGACTACTCAAAAATCTCAATTTAGTCAAAAGGAGAAATTCCACTTACCTCTATTTTTCCCAGAAAAATTTCCACAACTTCCCCTAGAAATTCCAGAGTGAGGCAAAAATTATGATTCAGCAAACCTAAATTTCATCATCTACTCAAAAATCTCAATTTAGTCAAAAGGAGAAATTCCACCTACCTCTATTTTTCCCAGACAAATTTCAGCAACTTCCCCTAGAAATTCCAGAGTGAGGCAAAAATTATGATTACCCAGACCTAAATTTCATCGACTACTCAAAAATCTCAATTTAGTCAAAAAGAAAAATTTCACCTACCTCTATTTTTCCCAGACAAATTTCGACAACTTTCCCTAGAAATTCCAGAGCAAACCAGAATTTATGATTTAGTCATAGTAAGAATTTAACTTCTAACTTCTGAATTTTGAATTCTGAATTCTTACTTCCCTGGCACTCATAACCAAAAATAATGAATAATAATTTAGTCAACCTAACTTCCATTAATGCTATTTACGATTACCTGTATAAACATTTTGTAGATAATCGAAATGTGACAGAACAACAAAAATTAGAAATTCAATCTCGTTTCAGTCATCACCCTTGTTTGTGGGATGAATCTAATAATAAATTCTGGCAACCAAAACATACTTTTCAAGTCGAAGTTCCTTTTTTTGGTAGTCGTCGTATTTGTCTGACTATTTCTCATCCTTTAGCAGAAGTTTATCAACTTTTAGGACAAAGAACATCTCCGACTCTCACAGACTATATAGACTTTATTCAAGAAATAGCTGAAGAGAGCGTTCGCGACAGCGGAACGGAGTTTGATCGCTCACCTCTAAATGATGCAGATAAAACCTGTATTATTCAAGTTTTTCAACGTTTAGAAGCTCAATTATACTTAGAGAAAGGTTCTATTACAAATCTACCTATTCTGAATGCTGAAAATCAATTAATTCCTGCCAATAAAATTTTAATACCTGATGCTCATTGGTGGATAGATTATATAGATAATAGCCGTTTGTTACATCCTCAAGTCTCTCCCAAACTAGCAGAATTAGCAGGTAGTTTATCTTTACTCAAAGATGTAATTGAGATTCCTAAAAATGTTCAACCTGCTGATGAAAACCAAGCTAATAAATGGTGTATGAAATGGCAAAATACTCTTAACTCTCCAAAATTTGTTGATGGTTTACAGAGATTAATTTTTCACTACCATGACTCAGAATTAGAAATCGATCTAAACTGGTTAAAAACAGCCAAAGTTGTACCTGCCAGTCAGATTAATGTAGATTTAGTTTTGCAGGATAAAAGTTTAGTCGCCTCATCTATTCCTGGAGTTCATTACTTTGATGCTGACCAGAGAATTTTTTATCTTACTGCCAGTGTTAATAGATATATTATGCTTTGTCATTTTGCAGAAATTATTAATAGTCAACTGGGAAATTTTTCCCTAGATAATCTTTTACCTCTTGCCAGTATTATTGATGCCGAAGCTGAAAATATTAGTTTGCTTTTAGATGAATTAAGAATTAGGTCTTTTCACAATGAGGAGATTATTAATGTTGAGTTATCTCCAGATGCTACAGACACTAAAAATAGTAATAATCAAATTTATTGGGGAGCATTTTAATCAGTTATTATTTATCAGTTAAACATTTTTTCTAGTTTGATTAAAATAATAAAGTAAGAATTTAACTTCTAATTAACTAGGCAGCTTTTTAGTCTCACAGAAAAACTAACTATATATTTTGATTTAACTACAACGTCTTAGTTATGAGATTTTAGATATAGGTCTGAGCGATCGCCTCCCGATCTAGGCAGTATTGATTTAACTCAAACGTCTTAGTTAAATTTTGACACTTAGCTTCTGACCCAAGTGGGCAAATATCACTCTTCCTTCTTCCCTGTTCCCTCTTCCTTACTTCTACCATTCAAATTTTCATAATTCTACCAAAAAATTTCTCAGTAACGACTTTCCGGAATTAGTTAAAATACTTTCGGGATGAAATTGTACACCCTGAATATGAGGATAATTTCTATGTCTTACACCCATAATAGTTCCATCCTCAACCCATCCCGTAATTTCCAATACTTCAGGGCAACTTTCCCTGTCAATAATTAAACTATGATATCTAGTTGCATTTATGGGATTATCTAATCCTTGAAAAATTCCTACTTGATTATGATAAATCTCTGAAGTTTTACCATGCATTAATTCTGGAGCAGCCACAATTTTTCCTCCGAATACTTGACCGATACTTTGATGACCCAGACACACTCCTAATATAGGTAAACTTTCTCCTAATTCTTGAATTAATGCTTGAGAAATTCCCGCATCTTCTGGACGACCAGGACCAGGAGAAATAACAACTCCATCAGGTTTTAACTCCCTAATTTCTGCCACGGAAATTTTATCATTGCGGCAAACTTTAATATTAGCTGCAACTGCTAATTCAGCACCTAACTCACCCAGATATTGTACTAGGTTATAAGTAAAACTATCGTAGTTATCTATAACTATAATCAAAGTATTTTACTCCTTTATTGTAAGCATTCAGCTATTAGCTGTCAGCTCTCAGCTTTTTAATGAATAATAAATTAAGCAAGTATTCATTTAACTTATACTAAATTTTAACTAATTCTTAGAAATCTCTCAATAGCTTTTTCCTCCTTTAAAGGTAAGAAAGCTGATAGCTGTTTCGCTGCGCGACATGAAAAACAAAGTTACAACCCAGGAGGCTAGCTGACCGCTGAATGCTTACCCTTTATCCTAGATGTATTTAATCATTTTACAAATGAGCGATATAGCTACCGCACTTGATCCGCTTTTCATGTCGGCCACAGCCGAAACGCAACAGCGGAACGGAGTTCTATCGCTTATTTCTATTATGAGGTAAGTAGTTAGGTAACTATACAGTGCAAAGTTCTTGGAATAACTATTGCTAGCTAAGGCTTTCAGGGATCTCAAGGTTAGAAACTCGCCATTTAAAACTGTAGGTGCTCTAAGCCTTTTCCAGTAATACTTTCAGTCTTGAAAGGAAATAGTTTTTCATAAGAACTTTGTACTCTCCAGTACTTTAATTATAGCTGTGGTAAAAGTAATTTTTGCTGTGAAAATCAAATATTTTCAAGTCAAGGGTGGCAAACAACTTAGTTGCTAACTGCCAAGAGCAGAAATAACTAAATCTAATAAAGGGGGTAAAATTAGATAACTTGCCACAAGTAATGCTACTATTGCTGAAACTAAAACTGCACCAGCAGCACAATCTTTAGCAATTTTTGCTAATTCATGGTAATGCTGTTTAACAGTTAAATCTACCACTGACTCAATAGCAGTATTCAATAATTCCATAGCCATTACCAATCCAATTGTTAATACAATAACTACTATTTCTATAGGTTGTAATTCCAATAAAATACTCAAACCAATAGCTATAATACCGATAAAAGTATGAATGCGAAAATTACGTTGAGTCTGGAAAGCATAAGACAATCCTGCCCAAGCATATTTGAAGCTAGTAAAAAGACTATTTGCTACTTGCCAAGATAATTCTCTGTTCAGTTTTACTGTCTTTTTAGGAGTATTTAATTTGGTAGTAACAGAATTTTTCGGTTGATGTATAAAAGGCACTTCATCGTAGGAGATTGATGACTCATTCAGTTCCATAAAGTATCCACCTCAGTTTGATTTTATATGCAAGGCCCAAATAATATGAGGCTTGCTCGATTAATAGTTTATCCAAAAAGTCAAAAAGTTACTTTGAGTTTAGTCAATTGTCTGGAGTAATTTGTTCCCTAATAGTAATTCCAACAGCATGAAGCAAAAATAACTGTTGTTTAACCATCTTTTGCCAACTTTCTTCATCAAGGTGATCCCATCCGAGCAGATGTAGAAAGCCATGGACAGCTAGCCAAGCTAATTCTGTTGTTAATGGATGCCCCTGTTGTTTAGCTTGCCGAAATGCTGTTTCAATGGAAATTACTATATCACCCAGATATATTTGTATATCGGAATCTACTATTTCTAGCTGAGGAACATTTACTTCCAGAGTGGCAAAGGCTAAAACATCTGTTGGCTGATTCTGGTAACGATAGTGACTATTAAGGGTTTGAATTTCAGAATCGTCTGTTAAACGTAGACTAAGTTCATAGTTTTGAGCAACTGGAATATCTGGTTGTAGGATTTCTAGCCATTTCCGAAACCAATATTCCCAATTCTGGGAAGATATGGGACAAAAGTTATCCCAATCATCTTGGGCCTTTATTTTTGTTACTTCTAACGGAGAAGATGACCAAAAACAATCCTGAATATTTACTTCCAAATACAACCGTAGAATTCTCCTTTCCGCTAAAAAATAGGATTTTATAGCACTACGCATTTAGGGCGCGGACATTGGTAAATCCTTTTGGGTTTTCCGCTGTCGCCGACATGACACGATCCCCGACATGAATGCGTAGCATCCTGTAGGGAAACATTTGGGCACCGAAAACTGAGTAATAGATGACCTTTGATTTTTTACTTTTGACTTTTGACTTGCGCATAGCGCTATAATTATCGCGTTAGGTAGGCAAGACCAACTAAAATTCCTATAAGTGTAATGGTTGTCAGGACAAAATGTTTGAGGGATGTACCACCTTTCCTCACCATATTTCTCATAGCGAGTTTTACATAACTAGGTTTTGGTTCGGTTGTGGAAGTATTTGTTTCTGTCTCTGTTTGTTCGGAGTTTTGAGTAGATGAAGATAAATTATTCATAAAAATCAATGGGTTAAAGTTTTCGAGTAGTTGTTATTTCTCGAAGATGAGTTTGAAATTGATTAAAAAGTTAATACTACTATAACAATAACATTAAGTTTTGTATAGTTACAGCAATTATGGTTGAGATAAGAGGATTATGGTTTTTCCGTGTTTCTAGTTAATAGCAAATCTCACTCATTCTTGCCACATCTTCTTGAGAGTAGGGAGTAGGGAAATGAGCAAGTAGTCTAATGACAATTTTTGAGCTATCACCCATAGTTTCCCATCGAAGGAGAAATACTATATTATTCTTTTGCTGTAAATAGCTCTTAATATCTACACTTTTTTCTCTCTTGTCAGCTTGTCCTCCTTGTTCTTGAAGTCTAGTCATATAGAATTCGGTTATATAGTAGTTATATAGTATATGTTTATAATTCTATCTACACTTCAATCTCCCCATCTCTCCCAACTATATAAAAAGTATTTAACCGGATTTTATATCATAACCAGAAAGTCAAAAACCTACCCTTGTGAGCTACTCCCTATTACCGAAAAATTAAGGTTTAAAGCCTCTCCTTTCAAGGATAAAAAAGCGGTCGTTTGCGAAGCATGGAGTAGGATGGGATGCCGAGGTCTCCTCGCTTGGCATATCCAATCGACCAAGAAAGCGGTCGTTTGCGGAGCATTCCGCAGGATGGGATGGCGAGGTCTCCCGCTATTTCAGAGCCGCTCCGAAGTGCGCCATATCCAATCTCCCCTTGAGAACAAAAAAATTCCTTTGAACCAATCCTATCTGTTTTAAGAAGAGGTAATTATTAATTATTAATTGTTAATTATTAATTATTGAACTGTTACTTTCAGTAGGTTTGAGGTCAAAAAATGTTTCAAAAATTTGCTCTCCCGTTTGATTTATTCGAGTTTGTAAATTGTCGAGAAATTCGTGTAAACCCATTTTAACTATTTCTTCAACAGTTAAATAATCTAACTCAGAACGTAAACGACCTAATACTTTTTCTACAGGATTTTTTCTAATACCTTGAGTTGGTCTAATAACTTGATAGAGAGATCGCTCTGCTTCACTCAAACAATATTGAATTGAACGGGGAAACTCTCGGTCTAATATTAAAAATTCTACTACTCCATCAGGAGTAATTCGATGTTGCTGACGTTTACGGTACATTTCATAAGCACTTGCAGACTTCAACAATGCCATCCATTGCACTTCATCTAGTGGAGTCCCAACATCTTTAATAGAAGGCAAAAGAATATAGTATTTAACATCAAGAATACGGCTAGTTTTATCAGCTCTTTCTAAAAATCTTCCCATCCTGCCAAAATGCCATCCTTCATTATGACTCATAGTGGCATCCATGATTCCTGTAAAGAGATGTCCACCCATTTTTACCTCCTGAAAAAATTCTGGTAATTGAGAAGTTTTTAAACCACTATTAGCCACATCTTTTACCATTAAATAGAATGAGTTAACTTGCTCCCACATTTCTGAAGAAATAATTTCCCTAATAGAACGAGCATTTTCTCTGGCAAAGCGTAGGCAGGAAAGAATTGAGTTATGATAATCTCGGTCAAAAGTGAGAAATTGAATTACATTTGCTTCTGTTACTTCACCATAACGTTCTTGGAATAAAGCCAAATCTCCAGTAGTAATAACTATAGGTTGCCACTGTTGAACCAAACTAGGAGAATCTAACAGTAAATTTAGATTAACATCAACAAACCGAGCAATATTTTCTGCCCGTTCAACATAACGATTTAGCCAATAAATTGAATCTGCAACGCGACTTAGCATAATTAATTTTGATTGAAGAATAAAGAAGTAATAGCAAATATTCTATAATTTTTGCTATAGCAGGGAACAGGAAACAGGGAACAGTCGGAAAAACATTTCTTAGTCTAAGATTCATCATCAGTCTATGTTCTAATCAATTTTTTCTTAGCTATATATATTCTGAAAAAGGTGTTAGGTGGTGCAGGAAAAATAGTAAAATATAAAGTAATTTTCCACTCAAGTATAAATAATTAATAAATTGTATTAAGAGGGAAGAAGGAAGAAGGAATAACAAATAAATATAGCATTTATATCTTAATAGCAATCAGAAATCAGATGTAATAATTTTACTGTTCCCTAAAAGTCTATAATATAGGGGTTCTCATATTCATAAAATACAGTTTATTTTCGGTTACCTGTTCCCTAAAAGTCTACAATATCTGACAACTAAAATTTTTCCTTATAACTATTAGGAAAAATGAATTAATCAAACCCTACAAACCAATATCTCAGTAACAATATTAATTACCTTGATTATAGATATTTTATCAAAATAATTTGGTCTAAAATCCAGCATTTTCATGCTAAATGTTTTTGGAGGATTGCTCAGAATCAGTGTTACAAAAACAACTTCTTACTTCTGATTTATGACTTCGTTGAACAGGTAATTATTGTAAGTAAAAGTATTGCATTTAATTGAAAATTCAATCACATAAAACCCAAGTATCTTTACTCCCCCCACCTTGGGAAGAATTAACAACTAAAGAACCTTTTTTCATTGCCACCCTAGTCAAACCACCTGGATGAACATAAATTTCTTTACCATACAAAATATAAGGGCGTAAATCAACATGACATCCTTCAAATTTATCCTCAAATATAGTCGGAACTCTAGATAAAGATAGAGTAGGTTGAGCAATATAATTACGCGGATTAGCTTTAATTTTTTCTGCAAATTCTGCTCTTTGTTCCGCAGTTGATTGAGTACCCACTAACATCCCATAACCACCAGCTTCATTAGCTGATTTAACCACAAGTTTATCTAAATTTGCCAATACATAATCTAACTGTTGTTTTTCCCAACATAAATATGTAGGAACATTAGGTAAAATTTGCTCTTCGCCCAGATAATAACTAATCATTTGAGGCACATAAGCATAAATAACTTTATCATCCGCTACACCAGTTCCCAAAGCATTAGCAAGGGCAACACGACCATTACAATAAACCTCCATTAATCCAGGTATTCCTAA
The DNA here is from genome assembly GCF_050015995.1 of Dapis brunnea BLCC-M229. Taxonomy (NCBI): domain Bacteria; kingdom Bacillati; phylum Cyanobacteriota; class Cyanophyceae; order Oscillatoriales; family Microcoleaceae; genus Dapis; species Dapis brunnea. The sequence goes on from NZ_JBNHEP010000047.1 coordinate 86,887, forward strand.
TAGAGATTCAGGATTAAAAGCTAAAGGATCTATAAAATTATCATCCATACGCCTGTAAATAACATCTACTCGCTGTAAACCCTTAGTAGTTCGCATTTGTACATACCCATCAGCAACTACTAAATCTCTACCTTCAACCAATTCCACTCCCATTTGTTGAGCTAAAAATGAATGTTCAAAATAGGCAGAATTATAAATACCAGGAGTCAAAACTACCACAGATGGATCTGACAAATAAGACGGCGCCAAATTCAGGAGAGTTTCTAATAAATAACTAGGATAATTATCAACAGGTCTAATTCCTAAAGCAGCAAAAATTTGCGGAAACGTAGTTTTCATTACCCTACGATTTTCCAACACATAAGACACACCAGAAGGGCAACGCAAATTATCTTCTAAAACAAACCATTTACCATCTTTATCCCTAACTAAATCTGTCCCGGTAATATGACACCAAATTCCTCCCGGTGGTTTTAATCCTATACAAGGTTTTAGAAATCCAGAAGCAGAATTAATTAACTCTAGAGGAATAATTCCATCCTTTATAATTTTTTGTTCCCCATATATATCTGCAATAAATAAATTAAGAGCATGAATTCTTTGCTTCAAACCTGTTTCTAAAAAATCCCACTCCGAAACAGAAATTATCCGTGGTACAACATCAAAAGGAAAAATACGTTCCGTACCTTGACTATCACCATAGACATTAAAAGTTGCCCCAAGCTTCATCATTGCCATCTGTGCAGCTTTTTGTCGCATCAATAATTCCCCTGTGGAGAGAGAATTAATTATTTCTATCAATAATTTAGCTTCTGGGCGAGGTTGATTTTTGGTGATGAAAAGTTCATCATAGAATTCACCTGGATCGTAAGAATCAAATCGCACTGTTTTTCTTTATAATTTCTTAACTACTTCAGCATTTAATAATTAAACTTTTATTATTATATGAGTAACTATAAAATTTACATGATTTAATAACAATTTTATAAGATTGTTATTATGTATACAGCAAGTGGAAATAAGTAGGAAAAATTAGGTGTAAAAATTATGGCTTATAAATGCGAACTTGGTAATGGCCAGGAAGTTTATATAGAAAATCAGGGAGTACAAACTGTGGTAATTCTTGCTAGTGGTGGCCCTGGTCAACAACAACAGGCAAGTACAGGTTTTCAAACAGGTAAATGGACTGTACCACCAACTTTGTTTAGAACTGCTACTGGGGTAATTTTGCGGATAGAGTCGGAACAGGGACAGTCATTTGTACAGTTACAAGCAGGTGGAATAAGTACCATGAGTGGGACACCTGCTTTGGGTAATGCGGAGGTTTTGTCACTGCAACAAGTGGAGATTAGACAGAGCCAAGGTATGCCACCTATGGAACCGATGAAACCTATGGAACCAATGAGACCTATGGAACCAATGAAACCTATGGAACCAATGAAACCAATGAAAATGGGTGATATGGAAATGAATATGAACCCAATGCAGATGCGAATGGGTAATATGTCAATGCAAATGGGTTCAAATTCATCTGCAACTTCCGGAAAGCATTTTTGTTCGCAATGTGGTGCTGCGGTGGCACCAAGCGATCGCTTTTGTTCAAATTGTGGTTATCAATTGTAATTTCAATATTGCAATTTCATCAAATGAAATATTAAGTTTGCTGAGGAGTTATTTTTTGACTCCTCTTCAAGTTGATGTTCAGTTGAATACTTATAAATAATAGCAATTGTATAAAATATTGTGGCAGTCACGACACAGGGAATAGGAAATATTTAGAGTTTGCTGAAAAAGTATTATGGTTGAGGGTAGAATTAAGAATGCGCGAATTAAGAATTAAGAATTTAGAGGAGTTAGGAGGAAGAAGTATCCCTTGATTTTTCTATCCTTAATCTACTCAAAACCCTAACTTTTTTAGCTCCGTAGACCAAAAACCTTGCACCTTTTTTAACTCTAAAAAAGGCTAAAATATTTACAGGTAAAAGCTTTGAAAGTTAATCAGCAAGCCCTATTTAATAGCCTTTCACAGAAGTCATGCATTCAAAAGTCATGCCTTTAAAGGTAAGATTTTATATGCTCAAAATTTTGATGTTACAGTAATTTCAGCAAATTATTTCACATTGGAGTCTAAGATAAGTAGTGTAGCCTAAGTTGATGAAATTGGTATAACTAGGAACAGGTAGAGAGAAACATCAGAAAAAAGAGGCAAAAAAATTGAAAATTTACAATTTATGCCAGGTATAAATTTTATAATTATAGGAATAAATCCTCAATTATAAGATGTAACTTCTATATAGCAATCAGGAATCAGATGTGACAATTGAAATATTTCTTAAAAGTACAGAATATAGCAGTTATCATATTAATTAAGATATATTTTTTTCTTCTTCCCTGTTTCCTGTTCCCTAAAAGCATCCAATATCTCACAACTTAAGTCATATTAATATATATGAATTTTGTATAATTTTAATCGTAGAAAATAACCAGGAAAATAAACTATGAAAATCGACATTGATATAATGACTCGCTATTTACACAGAATGCGAAATCAACCAGGATGGGATTCTCTCAATCAGGTTGCTGCATCTTTAAATATGGATAGAGCTACATCTAGGCGCTACACAAAAACAGCAGAGGAATGGGAATTAATTGAGCGTCAACAGTTAGAAAATCAACCCACTCAAATTCAAGCAACTCAGAAATTGATGAAATTAGAGCCTGGAGAAGTTAGAAAAATTGTACAGGCAAATTGCCAGGAATTTCAGTTTTAGAGATTGATATTTTATTGATAAATATTAGCTAATATTGAGAGGATTTTGAATCCAATAATTTCGGAACACAGAACGAAAATATTTATTATACTAAATCACAAAAAGTTTAGTATATATCTTTGGAGTGTAGGGAAGCGGGAGGTAGAGAAATAACAACCAAATATAGCATTAGTATTCAGAAATGGTATTAGATCATATTTGTTTAAATACTTAATAATAAAAAACTTCCATTTTGTAGGTTGAATTGTGCAAAAGTGCTGTTTTGAGGGTTCCCCCATGAGCAACTTTCGTAATAAGACAAAAGAAACCCAATAGAGACTTATAGTTGTTGGGTTGCACTACCACTTCAGCCAACCTACCGTATTATAAATGATTATCTAAACATAATATCACTTTTGGATGAGTGCCTTCTGCGTAACAGTATAGTCTAACTATTTATCAAGAACACTACAAATCAATTCACCCGCACCATTGGATGTAAATTTCACAATCTTACCATTTTTTTTTATTTTCTCTTGAGTGCGACAATTATAAATTTCTAATGGTTTTCTAACATCATTAATACTAACTTCTGTTCGATATTCCCAATGATATTTAGCACTGCGTTTAATACTAAGAATACAAATTTTATTGCCATTGTAGTTACGACAAAAAAATGCTGCTGCGGGTCGTGCAACAGCAAATAAAAATATTAATGATATTAATAATAAAATAATGTATTTCCCAATTGATAAATTTGTCATATTATAGAAATTATATCAAATCCAATTATACAATACAGTTAACGTATTTGCTACTAAAGATTTCTTACAAACTTTTCTTTGTCGGTGACTAGAAAACTACTTAATAAGACTTGCTGAATCAAGGGATGAATCTTTGCAGAAAAGGTAAATCCCATCTTTTACTTCCTCTTTCTCTAAAACTATAATTCATCCCGGAAATATGCAACGCCCTCCTTATAAGGCGGTTTCATTAATGGATAATGGATAATGAATAATTACTTCTGGTTAAAACCGAGAGGATTGAATTATCAGGAAATCACCTGTTCTTTTCTCTTGGTCGATTGGATCTGGTTAGGTAACCCATCCATACCATCCTAACGGAATGCTCCGCAAACGACCGCTTTTTATCCTTGCTCATGAGAGGCTTTAAACCGAATTGATTAATTATCAATTATCAATTATCAATTATCCATTATCCATTGGTAACTACACCCGCTTATTTTGATTTTCAGAAGCTATAATTTGAACCTTTAACCAAGTCTAAAAATCAAACTATTCCAGTCCAAAACTCAAATTGTTAATATCATAAACTCTAACTTCTGCATCTTCAGCTAAAAGTTCTGGTATTTCTTTAATTAAAGGTGTAATGTAAGGTTGCTTAAGATGGGAATTAAGAGCTTCTCGATTTACCCATTCTTCAAAATACAAAAAGGTATTAGGATTATCAAACTCTTCATATAAAGTATAGCTAACATTTCCAGGTTCTTTGCTAGTTTCTTCAAAACCAGGCTTGGCTAATTCTAAAAATCTTTCTCGTTTCTCTGGCTTAATTTTATATTTTCCTGCCAAGACTAATGTGATTTCTTTATCTTTTGGATTTTGAGATAAACTGGTTTGATAACAACCTAGAGTAAGAAAAACAAAAATTATGGATAGAGCAAATGTAATTATTAATCTCAGGTGACTTTTCTTCATATAGCGCTCCTAAATAATAGGGTAAAAAATCGGCCTTAGTAAACAAATCAATGATTTTGCTAGATTAGTAAGTATAAGTAGGTTAGCATTAAAAATTGGTGGTGGTGCATAGTAATGGTAAAGCAAGCAACGGGAGTGTGGGGAGATGGGGAGATGGGGAGATGGGGAAATAGGGAGAAATTAAAAAATATATATCCTCACCATTACCATGCAGGACTACCTAAAAATTATTGTTATAACTAGACAAGAGGCAACAACAACAGCTAATTGGAGTGAGGTTCTCTACGGGGAATATGAAGTGCAGAATTACTTCCGCAAACATCCCGAAAATTTTCTAATAATGGCAAACAAATAGTGATTAAAATTAGCCTTCTGACAAAGAATTTCAAGATATGCTGACCAATCACTAATTTTATAAAATCGCCCAATAATTTAGTAAAAAAATAGATGAAGTCTTCAACTCCAACTGTATCAGGTGCAACATCTGGTAAGATTGCTAGAACTTCACCAGTACTTGTAATCTGAATTTAAGTAGCATCATTTTTAGGAGTAGAAGTAATTCCATCTAATTGAGCGTGAAAAGAGCGAATACCTTCATTTAGAATTAGTTGACCCCGGAGTTCTCCATCTGGATGATTAACAGTATGAATGTTAACACGATAGTCATCTGATAAATAGGCAGGAATTTCAGCATTTGTTAACACTAATGAACCACTGAAACTTCCAGAAGCATCACCATTATCAACAACTGTGAGATTACGGACAATTGAATCTGTTAACTCCGAACGTCCCCAATCTAAATGAATGGCACCAGGAAGGTTTCCTTGCGTATCAATTTCTCCTCTGGTAAGTAAAGGACTCCTTAAATTACTAAATGTTCCTGTAATCTCTAAATCACTAAAGCAATAAATATCAACAAGAATTTAGTTAGATTTAGTTGTATCAGTAAATAACACTTTAGCTGATTGAACAGAAAAGATCAGCCTGTCTAAGTTAAAAAAATCAGAAAATCCAATTTATTAATTAATTATTTATTAATTAGTTTAGTATCCTAAGTACAGGACAAAAATTGAAGAGCGTGGCAAAAATCAGACTTGTAAGCACAAAGTTAAGATATTGTAAAGTATAAACTATAAATTTCCATTCTGTGCAGTCTACACTTAATACCCATGGCTCTAGTATGTCCATCATCGCAACAATTAATTTAGCGATCGCGTCCGTGGAACGGAATTCGAGGGCGTAGTAGTCTAGTTCAAATTGTCGGAAGAATCTTTGTCCATGTTTCTAGTTTGATGAAGGTCTTAGCATTACCCATAAATTATGTTGCTACCTCTGTGAGATTCACTGTTTTGACTAGCAATAAGGCCATCAAGAACATGGCCAGAAAACTTGGTCTAGCTCCATGCCATTCTAAATCAAGTTTCAATGTTTGCCTAAGTAAATTAACCTGATTCATAGGGTTTCATTTATTGTTATTCCAATTTCTCTGAAACCCTTTTATTCCCAAAATTTTGCAAGTTTTGTACCGTACTTACGATTAATGTCAGCTAAGGTGATAATCTAGTTGATAGGAAAAATTTTGGCTACAAATACATAGATTTGGTTCACACCTGAACAGCAAATTGAATTGCTAAAAAGTGTGGACAATCAATTATTTAGTATCTTAGTCAATTGGCCGCCATCTGCTGATTAGAAGGCTAATCAATTCCTAACTTAAATGTTAAGCTGTTCAATAAAGCGATTATACTAGGCAATATTAATGTGACATTGCTTTGTAGCGCTCGGGCAAACACAGTCTGGAAACTTAAAAAACGACGGTAGGAAAGTTCCCAGAAGATTTATCCCCTGGTTGAATAAGGACACGGGGGTAATAAAGCGGAGTAAAAGTCTGCTATAATGATGTGAGTAAAAACAAGGTTTGTCGCCATGAAATGACCGCTAGTACGGTGAAACTAAGGCTCCCAGGATATGGAGACTATATTTCCGACGACGGCTGTTAGCTCCCCATTCCACAGGAAAAGCAAGTAAGCAGGTAAAGCAGCGATTTATTGCTCCAACACCGCCTAGTAAAACCACTCAGAAAGCTACAAAAAAGGAAGAGCTTCACAGCTAGATTTCTGTCCATGCCGAGCCAGGAGTGTAGGAGTCTGTTGATAGGCTGGAAGCAAATATGGATTTATCCCCTAAGCAGTGGGTTAACCACAGAATTCAGGGTGTTTCAACCCCTGGAGATGTCAAACCCAAAGACCATAGCAAGTTGGTAAAATTAAGCGAATAAACTATGTCATACAAAAATGCAGTTCTAGATGACAAAGCACTCCAAGAGGGCTTAAATAGTATCAACCCTAAATTTGGGGACTTTTGTACTCGTGTAGCAGGTGAAGCATGGGGTCTACCGATAATAGACCAAAAAACCAAAGCTCTAATTACAATAGCAATAGATGTAGTTAATCAAGATCATGTCGGTCCAGGAAACCCATTTGGTGCTCATGTTAAGATGGCAATGGCTCAAGGAGCAACTTTTGAAGAAATAGAGGAACTACTAGTATTCACCTGTGTTTATGCAGGATTTAATAAAGCAGCAGGTTGCTTCGGTGCTCTCGGAGAATTAAAAGAGGAATTAAACGAATTATTCCCACCAAAATAACCAAAATAATCATAATTATTTTGATCGGTATTCGGTTAACTGGAAGTATTATCGATTTGTTCTGTATAGATGTGCCAGAGATTTAAAATGTTGCTAGAGAACTGAGTAACAGACTGTGCTAGCATAGTTATCGTTGAGTCAAAAAGCTAGACTCATCACCTTCAAAAATGTTTACGTCAGTTCAGTAGAACCTGTAGATAAATTCCTAATATCTCAAAAGCAAAGGCAGCAAACTATGCTATCAACTCTGCTTAAAAAAGGAGAAAGGGCTGATTATTCTAGTCGTGACCAGGAAGCACAACTAGCTTTCTATGTTCTCCTGTGGAAACGAAAAGGAATAAGCCTAGAACTATTTTATAACTATTGGAGAGACGTTCACGGACCAGTTTTTGCCCGTCTACCAGCTCAGTACCAATATTGGCAATTTCATTTAGCCCATAATGAAGGGGGTATATGGCCTAGTATCGGAGATTTAGTGGATGCCTCTTCTGTGGAAGAAAATATTGATGGAATTGCTGAATTAACCTTCAAAACAGTAGAAGACCGGGAAACATGGTTCAAAGCGACAACTATTTTCACTGACGATCAGCATAACATCTTCAGAAAACTCATAGGTTATAGTACTAGCCCTGGTAACTCTATTACTTTTAAAGATGGAATTGAAAATGGTGCTCCTAACGGCCATCAGGGGTTAGAAAAATACCACTGCATGATTAGGAAAGCTGAAGGAGTAAGTGTGGAAGATTTTCGCGCATACTATAAAGATCAGTTTGCCCCAGCTCTAGCCAAAATGGATCGTGTGTTAAAACTGCGATTACATCTATTTGATGAAGTTGATAACACTAGCCCAGATGCAGGTGAAGGTGGAGTATCCCACTCTGAACCACCAGAGCTAAATTATCAAGCTGCTATAGAAATAGCTTTCTGGAACCGCTTAGAGCTAGAACTATTTTTTGTATCTAAAGAATATCAAGATTTAGTGAGTGAACAAAGTAAGTATGCTAGACAAATAAGACCATTTCCAGAAAGAAGTGCTTACAAATTTGTCAATGATGGTAAAATGACCTTGGCTGGTCAGCGAAGCTCAACAGTGGCACAGTTAATTATGGATATTGGAGCTGCCAATCAACTACAAGATGATGTAGTCGCTCTAATGTTGACTAATAAGTTCACTCATTAATTCTTAGTTTTAACTAAGCAAAAAACAACTAACGGGGATATTATGCGCCAACGCACAAATTACTACAAAGACCTAGCAGTAGATTACTCTCGATCCACTCCAGTAGCTGCTGATGTTGCCACAGAGATGATTGCTCTAGCAGAAAAAATCATTGCCATGAAAGAAGCAACATTACCAGCGCTCGGTCCTGACTACACATTAGAACAAATAGAGAAAGAAAATAAAGAGTGGTGGCCTACTCATTGTGAAGCTTTGAGGCAGGGACGCGGTGATATTCTCACGGCAGAATATTATAAAGATTTAGTCTATTTGTGCCAAGACGGACAATATTTTGGTCTAGAGGAACAAAAAGAAAGGGAACAGCATTGGTGGGCGTTAATTTCTCAACCAGGAGTAATTATGTGCTGGCCAATAGTTATGTTTTCTGGAGAACATACATTCTTTGAGTGGAAAAGTGTAGACCTTGAAACTAACGAAACTATCGCTAAGGGAAATGTAACTTGGGTACGTCGCGGTCATCGCGGTGGTTGCTACTTAAAAACTGAACAATTAACGTTCTACCGGGATGTATTTGCACCTGAATCACTGTTGAAGTTAATTACCACATAACTAGATAGTCGAAACTAAGGGGGTTGAGAATAATTTCAATCTCCCTGTTAATTATTTGGGCACAGAAAGTATGAGGTATTGTAATCATAGTTTGATAGTACTATCAAGTGCAAAGGTAGAGCGTCAAATTATAATAGTTAGTTGCGACTTTAATATCAAGTTCGGATAATTAGTTATAATACTGTAGTGGACTGACACTCCTAAAAATGTAGTTGGGTACAACAAAGCGTGTTAGGGTAGCTTATCCGCAGGATCAACCCAGCAAAGCGTTACTGGTGTTGGGTTACCCTGCGGGATCTTACTACTTTCCTCAACCCAACCTACAGCTATTGCAAAATTTTAGATGTGTCAGTTTAGTAAGTTGGCAAGTAAGACACAACCCAAAATACACATATTATTGTTGGATTTTTCTTGGGAGAAGCAAGCTTCCTTGAACCCTACCTACCCCCTAAAAAAGGTTGATATCCATTCTCAGAGTTGGTATTTAAATTGAATGTCGGGAACCTAAGTTTTTTAGCTGAATTGAAACTAATGAGGAGTACCTAAATAGCTATTTTTTGATTAGACGACAAACTGTAAAATTATAGTTATTCATAAATTTTGGCTAATCAATTTATCAAAATGTTGCTTGAAGACCCGCGCTCTACATCCCCCCTTTGAAAGCTATCCCTTATAAGGAACTCCTAAAATCCTCTGATGATAGGGAGATGGGGGGAGTTTAGCCTCTAATTAAATACGTTTACTCTCCTATCATATCCATTGAATCGTAATAAACATAACCTTTTTCTAATGTCTAAGTTTTATCTTAAGAAAGATGTTTATAAAGCATAGCTAAAAAAGGGGTGCGTCCTATGGGAAAACCAATCAATATTGCGGTTTAACACATAATATCTTAAAAATGTCAAAAATTAATTCGTAGTGTCGTGTCAAGCTAAAAGTAGTGCAATAGATTTTTGACTAAAAGTGTTTAAAAATCATCATCGTACCATTTTTCTAAAGTAACATTTAAGGCTTGACACGACAGTAGATTATACACTATAAAGAAAATCAGGAGCAAGAAAAATATGGCAACAGCAACAAAAGGTAAAATTGGAGTTTTAATTGAAGACCATTTCGATTCTACAGAATATCTGAAATTTAATGAATTTTTCCCTCAAAAAGGCTATGAAGTAGAATATATTACTCATCTGTGGGGGCAAAAAGAATTACATTTTGGCTCTAACCCAGAAAATAATATTGTCGAACAACAAGTTACTGTTTCTACAGAAGTTAATGATATTAACCCCTCAGACTATAAAGGGATAATTTGTATTGGCGCTTACGCTATGGATAGATTGAGGTATCAGGTAAACCCCAAAAAAGGTGAACCAAACCAAGCTCCAGCAGTAGCATTTCTCCGCAAAGCTGTCAATACTGAAAATGTAAAATTAGGAGCAATTTGTCATAGTTTATGGCTATTTTGTGCCGACAATGAAATGATTAAAAATAAAAAAGTTACCTGCGCTCATAACATTATTTGTGATGTCGAAAATGCTGGAGCAGATGTAATATTTGATGGAGATCAAACAGCAGATTTAGTAATTGATGGTAACTTAATTACGGCAAAACATCCAGGGGTGACAGATGAATTTATGGAAAAATTTGTAGAAGCGATCGAAGCTAACAATTAATATTGCTTTTTGTAGTAGCGGTAGGTTTTATATCAAATCCGGTAGCATTGGTGTAATTAGATAATAAGAGTGTGGGGAGTGTGGGGAAATGGGGAGAGCTAGAAAGATTTAGCAATAGCACTCGTGAAGTGAACATTTTTTTATACCGAATCAAGCGGATTTGATATTACCTCAATATTTTAGAATTGAATTAGAGGATAAAAATTAAAATCTACCACACTCATATACTTGAAGAAGGAAAAAGTGGATGGGGACTCAACACCCAACCAATTGTAAACACCGTTTAGACGGCGGGGTATTAAACCAAAAAAAAAAGATAAAAAAACTCGTAAACACAGTAAAATATAATTCAAAATGAGTACCCAAATAGAATTTAGCTTTTCTGACTTAATCGCAGGATATATTACCAAATACGACTCAGAAACAGATATTTTTGGGATCAAAACAACAGATGGCAGAGAATTTCAAGCCAGACTAAGTCCAATATCTTACGCCAAACTCGTACAAAACTTAGACGAAGCATACCCAGATGCTACAGGTTCGATGCGGTCAATGTTAGTACCTGGTCGGTATATATTTACATACGGAGTCTTTTACCCAGATAGCCCCATATTTGAAGCCAAACAAATTATATTTGTCGGTCGCCAAGTAGACGACTACGTTTTTGAGAAACCAAACTGGTGGGTAGACCAGGTGCGTTCCCTTGCTAATTTTTATGTCAAGGCTCAGTTTGGCGATGAAGAAATTGATTATCGCAACTATCGCACAACCCTAAGTCTATCCGGTGCAAAATCTCAGGTAAACTTCTCTCAAGAAACTGATACTATTTCCCGGATGGTTTACGGGATGGCGACTGCCTATATGATGACTGGGGAAGAAACTTTTCTAGAAGCAGCAGAAAAAGGCACCGAATATCTGCGAGACCACATGAGGTTTGTAGACTTAGACGAAGGTATTGTCTATTGGTATCACGGTATTGATGTACAAGGGGAAAGAGAGCAGAAAATTTTCGCTTCAGAATTTGGGGATGACTACGATGCTATTCCTGCTTACGAACAAATTTACGCCCTTGCAGGTCCATTACAAACATATCGGCTTAATGGCGACCCTCGGATCATGGACGATACCGAGAAAACTATCAAACTATTCAACGACTTCTACCTGGATAAGAGCGAACGTGGTGGTTATTACTCTCACCTAGATCCTATTACTTTAGATCCTCTGAGCCAGTCATTAGGTCGGAACAAAGGTACAAAAAACTGGAACTCAGTGGGCGACCATGCACCAGCATATTTAATTAATCTCTGGTTAGCAACAGAAAAACCAGAATATGCGGATATGCTCGAATATACCTTTGACACTATTGAAAAGCGGTTCCCAGATTATGAAAATTGTCCGTTTGTCAATGAAAAATTCTTTGAAGACTGGAGTCCAGACCATACTTGGGGATGGCAGCAAAACCGGGCAGTAGTTGGTCACAACATGAAAATTGCCTGGAATTTGATGCGGATGAATAGCCTCAAACCCAAGGATGCTTATGTTAATCTGGCAAAGAAAATTGCTGAGTTGATGCCAGCAGTGGGTAGCGACCAACAACGGGGTGGTTGGTATGATGTAGTAGAACGAGCATTAGGAGAAGGTGAAAAAACTCACCGTTTTGTTTGGCACGATCGCAAAGCTTGGTGGCAGCAAGAACAGTCTATTCTAGCTTATTATATCCTCGCAGGAGTTTTGGGAGAACCAGAATATCATCGGTTAGCGCGGGAAGCTGCTGCTTTTTACAACGCTTGGTTCTTAGATACAGAAGATGGTGGGGTTTATTTCAACGTTCTTGCTAATGGTATTCCTTTCTTGGCAAGTGGTAACGAACGGGGTAAAGGTTCCCACTCCATGAGCGGTTATCACTCTACAGAGTTAGCTTTCCTCGCGGCTGTTTATACTAATCTATTGGTTAATAAGCAGCCAATGGATTTTTACTTTAAGCCTATTCCTGGTGGTTTCCCTGATAATATTCTGCGGGTGTCGCCAGACATTCTACCTCCAGGTAGTATTAAAATTGGCTGTGTAGAAATTGATGGCAAACCCTACAGTGATTTTGATGCTGATAAACTGAGTGTTAAATTGCCTGATACTAAAGAAAGGGTGAAAGTTAAGGTAAATATTGTACCTACCTGAGTTGCTTGAAAACCAAAATTTTAGAGTTAAAAGTTCAAATAACCCCATAGATACATCTAGGGGGTTTAAATTATTTTTTTCTGGTGTTGCTGATTCTAGGTATGATTTGATAATTTTGGATTAGTTTGAAACTTAATTAATATTAACTGTTCCTTATTACCTATAAACTTACTTTCATACCTTACAGCGATTTTCAAATTGATGAACTACATCGTCACAACCAAAACCCAGTAGGGACGTTCCATGGAACGTCCCTACTATGGTCTACCGAAATGAAAACCGCTGTAATTCAGCAATGCCTTTTTTTTGTTAAATTTGTGGTATAAAATCTGTGGTAGTAGATTGAAGAAGGAGTCAGGAGACAAAAGACAAGTGTCAGAATCAATAGTGGGGACAATTAAGATCCATCACTAATAATTGCAGACCACCAAAGGCTCGGATTTGCTGCTGGTCTTAAACCCATTTCTTCATCCGCCAGTTGTACAGAATTCCATTTAGCAATTCAGACAGTACGCTACTGACGGTTCATCTACCTCTACCTGAAATCTTTGTTGATAACTGAGACCAAACACTTAAATATTGTTATAGAATGATACAAATTGATATTAATACAGTAGAAGAAAATATTACAGTAGTAGAACTAACAGGGGACATTGACGCTAGTACAGCACCTAAAGTTTCAGAAGAAATTCTACCTCTAGCTACTCCTGGGTGCAAAATTCTGATAAATATGAGCAATGTACCATATATGTCTAGTGCAGGGTTGCGTACATTACTATCATTGTACCGACAAACAACAGCACAGGAAGGAAAAGTTGTATTAGTCGGGCTTTCAGAAGAGCTTCAAGATACTATGTCTGTGACTGGGTTTCTAGACTTTTTTGCAACTGCTGAAAATGTTGAGTCAGGAATGGCAGCGCTAAAGTCAATAATTGATAATTGATCATGGATAATTACCTCTCCCTAAAAGGAAAAGAATTGAATAAAAAGAAAATTAATTCATTGTTTCTCCTTTAAAGGAGAGGCATTTTACCTTAATTATTCGGTAAAATCTTGTTAAGCTGTTCAGCATTTAAAGTACATATCCAATTTTTGTGAAAGGGAGTAATAAATATAAATAGGACTTACGCACTGACAATAGATATAGGTCTTTGTGCGTTACGCTACTGCTAACACACCCTACCAATAGCTAGGATTTGAGATTGCTTCCATATGGGTCGCAATGACGAAAATACGCTGTAGGAGCGTAATTCCTGAATTATTAATAATTATTAATTATTAATTATTAATTACCTCTCCTATTTCCCCATCATATTAATCAAAAGTCATGCAATTAGATCGTATTGATATTCACCCTACCCATAGTTACGGTGACTTTAAACTGCGTAGTGGAAATCCTTTTCCATTCGGTGCAACTATGGTGCCGGGGGGAGTAAATTTTTCCATCTTCTCTTCTCATGCCACATCCTGTACATTGGTCTTGTTTCAAAAAGGTGCTCCAAAACCAATGGCAGAAATTCCCTTTCCTGAAGAATTTAGAATTGGGAACGTTTATTGCATGATTGTCTTCCACCTAGATATAGAAAATATAGAATATGGTTACCGCATGGATGGACCGAATAATTTCCATGACGGTCAATGGTTCGACAAAAGTAAAATTCTCATGGACCCCTACGCTAAGGTTATTGGGGGTCGGGATATTTGGGGAGTGTTTCCTAACTGGGATGATATTTATCAACACCGGGCTAGAATTGCCTATGATGATTTTGACTGGGAAAATGACCGTCCTCTAGAAATACCGCCACAAGATCAGATTATTTATGAAATGCACGTTCGTAGCTTTACTGCTCATCCTTCTTCTGGCGTCAAACATCCGGGAACATTTGCTGCTATCCGGGAAAAAATTCCTTACCTCAAAGAATTGGGTGTTAACGCGGTGGAGTTGATGCCGATCTACGAATTTGATGAGTTTGAAAATTCCCGCCCCAGCCCAATAACAGGGGAAATGCTCTACAATTATTGGGGTTATAGCACGGTTGGATTTTTTGCTCCCAAGGCAGGATATGCAGCTACAGGTAAGTTAGGGATGCAGATGGATGAGTTAAAAGCTCTAGTTAAAGACCTGCATAAAAATGGGATTGAAGTAATTCTGGATGTTGTGTTCAATCACACAGCAGAAGGAAATGAAAACGGTCCGACAATTTCTTTCAGGGGTATTGACAATAAGGTATATTATATGCTAACTCCCGAGGGTTACTACTATAACTTTAGTGGTTGTGGCAATACTATTAATTGTAATAACCCCATTGTGAGAAATGTGGTGTTAGATTGTTTGCGCTATTGGGCAAGTGAATATCATATTGATGGTTTCCGGTTTGATTTGGCTTCAATTCTCGGACGCGACCCCTGGGGGGCGCCATTGGCAAATCCTCCACTTTTAGAGACTCTGGCTTTTGACCCGATTTTAGCTAACTGTAAATTGATTGCAGAAGCTTGGGATGCAGGTGGTTTATACCAAGTTGGTTCTTTCCCTGCTTTTGGACGTTGGGCAGAATGGAATGGTAAGTATCGCGATGCAATTCGCAAATTTATTAAAGGTGATTGTACTGTAGGGGAAATGGCGCAACGATTACAAGGTTCCCCAGACCTATATGCTTGGCAAGGTCGCGCTCCTGCAACATCTATTAATTTTATTACTGCCCATGACGGTTTCACTCTAGCCGATATGGTTTCCTACAATGAGAAACATAACGAAGCTAATGGTGAAAATAATAATGATGGTGCGAATGATAACGAAAGTTGGAACTGTGGAGCGGAGGGTTGGACTGATGACCCAGGGATAAATGCTTTGCGTAGTCGTCAGATGCGAAATGCGATCGCAATTATGATGATTAGTCAAGGTGTTCCTATGTTGTTGATGGGAGATGAAATAGGGCGGAGTAAAAATGGTAATAATAATACTTATTGCCACGACTCGGAACTAAATTGGCTAAACTGGGAATTATTGGAAACTAATTCTGAGTTATTTAGGTTTGTGAAGAATTGCATTGCATTTCGGAAAGCTCATCCAGTATTGAGAAATCGCAACCATTTCCGAAATCAAGATTATGCAGGTAGTGGAAATTCTGATATTACTTGGCATGGTACTCAGGTCTGGAATGCTGACTGGTCAGCTCATTGTCGGACTTTGGCTTTTATGCTTTGTGGTAAACACGCTACAGAGGCAACAGAGCAAGATAATGATATTTATGTAGCAATGAATATGCACTGGGAAAGTGTCTGGTTTGAAATTCCCGGTTTATCAGAGGGGAAACATTGGCACGTTTTTGCTAATACTGCTTGTACCTCGCCAGAAGATGCTTGGGAGCCAGGGAACGAACCTGTTTTGGAAAATCAACAGGGATTATTACTTGGCGATCGCTCCGTAGTTATTTTGGTAAGTAAATAAACTCAGAAATGATATTATAAAGAGACCAAAAATTTCACCTATAGTGAAATTGCTACAAAATCAAAAAAATCAACAACAAAGGAAAAATTATGGCTTTTACAGCAACCCTAGAAACAATCAAAGATAATATTGCTAAAATAACATTATCTGGAGAACTAGATGGAGCTACAGCTCCTGACTTTAAAACAAAAGTAGAAGAGGCAGCAGCTACAAGTCCGAAAAGACTTGTTTTGATGATGCAAGACCTAGAATTTATGGCAAGTGCGGGTCTACGGATATTGATTTTTGCTAAACAAAAAATGGGAACAGGTGTTGATATTTATATGGTAGGTCTTCAAGAAATGGTGCTGGATACTATCAAGAAAACTGGCTTCGATCAGAGTGTTTATTTGCTAGATGAGTATGATGCAGCTAAGATAGAAGCTTAATTAGGGTTTGCTCAATAAAGTCTTTTGGTAGAGGTAGGAGTCAGGAGTCAGGAGTCAGGAGTCAGGAGAAACAGGGAATTTAGAGGAGATAAGAGTAAGAATTGTCCCTAAATTTTTCTGTCCTTATTTTACCCAAAATGCTAACTTTTTGAGGTTTTTAGACTAAAACAAGAGCACTTTTTTTGGCATCTAATAAGGATAAAACCTTTGCCTGTCAATGCTTTGAAAATTAATCAGCAAGCCCTAATTAACAACCTATTAGAATCTGCTATGTCCTGAAAATTTCCTCAACAAAAGGATAAGTGGACATTGCAGATTTCCTTAATTCAGAAAACCTAATTTTTCCCTAATTTCCTCCTACACTGTTATCTTAATAACAAGATTTTTTGGGGTGCTAGATCCAAATACAGGTTTACTCAGCTATGTAAATGGAGGGAAACTTAATTTACATATAAAAGACTTAAAAAAATAGTAGAAAAACCTGCGAATTATGGGTCATAATTGATATATTGCATTAAAAATAGATTGTTTGATTATATATAATATGTACCACAATTTGATGATATTACTATATTTGCAGTGGAAATAAATCAACTCAAACTATTAGCATAAAACAAAAAAAGGAGTATTTATGGAAGCATTAATATTACCAGGAAAACTAGATAATCTAGGACTAATTCGTAAATATATTAAGTCAGCAGCAACAGAAGCAGGTTTAGAAAAGAAAGCATCATATAAATTGTGTTTAGCAGTAGATGAAATGGCAACAAATATTATTACTCATGGTTATGATAAGAATGGATTAGAAGGAAATATTTCTGTGGAAGCTAAAATAGATGAAAAAAGTTTAACCGTTTATATTGAAGATACAGCAACACCTTTCGATCCTACTACAAAAGAACCAGTTACAAAAGAAGATTTAGAAAACAGAATAAAAGAAGGTATCCCTGGTGGATCGGGAGTTTACTTAGTCTGTCAAAGTGTTGATAAGTTTATTTACGAACATATAGGAAATCGCAATCGTAATATTTTAATTGTGGGTAGTCCTAAATATGTAACGATAGAAGGAAAATATCCAAAAATAGTGTGTTGCTCTGATGTCAATAACATCTCTCATTTTCCAACAAGCTAGAAAATCATATTGGAGCGATTTGATACTTAGCTCACGATTATAATGCATCCTTACCTGTCTAGGACTACCTAATTATGAATAGGACTACAACATAATAGAGATAATTGTACTGAATATGTTGGAATCAAAACTACTTAAAACCAGGTGACTTAATGCAAGTTATTTCGCCTAGTGGCTGTCTACGAGAGTTAGATGCTTTTAACAAAGGAGTAGAAATTTGGCGATCGCGTGACTATCAAGTGGAATATTTACTATAATTTAATGATATGAGAATGTTAAAGGTGGGTATAAATTAACTAAAACTATTTCTAAAAAACTCAAAAAAAGGAGTATTTATGGAACCTTTAGAAGTGCCTGGTAGCCTAGACTATTTACAAGAAATTCGTCAATATGTGGCTTCAGCAGCACAAGAAGCTGGTTTGGAAAGAAGAGAAGCATCATTGAAGAGAGCAGTGGATGAAATAGCAACAAATATTATTACTCATGGTTATAATGAAGTTGGATTAGAAGGAAATATATATCTGGAAGCTAAAATAGATTGCGAAAGTCTCGATATTGTTCTTGAAGATACTGGAATACCATTTGACCCCACAAAAAGAGAAACTGTGACAGGGGAAACTTTAAGAGAACTTTTAGAAAATTTAGACCCAGGTGGCTGGGGGCTTTACTTAGCGAAGGAAGCTGTTGACGACTGGAGGTATGAAAGAGTAGGCGACCGAAATCGTAATATTTTAATTGTGAATAGGACTAATGGACTGACACGCCTTAAATGTTGCTTTAGGAAAATTTGCCAAACCTTGCTAGGGCAACAATTACACTGAAAAATCTAATGCACTATTTTAGCTGTGTCAGTCTACTACAACATAATAGGGATAATCGTACTTAATATGCTAAATCAAAACTACTTAAAACCAGGTGACTTAATGCAAGTTATTTCGCCTAGTGGCTGTCTACGAGAGTTAGATGCTTTTAACAAAGGAGTAGAAATTTGGCGATCGCGTGGCTATGAAGTACAACTCACCCCTAACTACGACAAGCAGTGGGGTTATTTAGCAGGTACAGATGAAAGTCGCTGTAATCAATTAGCAGCAGCTATTAATAATAAAAATATTCGTGGAATTCTCTGTTCTAGGGGTGGTTATGGTGCTAGTCGCTTACTCGAAAATTGGCAATGGCTACCAAGAGCTACGCCTAAATGGTTGATTGGTTTTTCTGATATTACTACTCTGTTATGGACTTTTAGTAAAATTGATTTTCCCTGCGTTCATGGTCCATTATTAACTACTTTAGCTGGGGAGCCAGAATGGTCAATTCAAAGACTATTTGATTTGGTGGAGGGTCTTCCCTTAGAACCTTTAAAAGGAAATGGTTGGGGTGGTGGCCAAGCAAAGGGTTACTTAATGCCAGCAAATTTGACTGTAGCTGGTCATTTATTAGGTACTAAGTATCAACCAGATTTGATTGGGACAATTTTAGCTTTGGAAGATGTGAATGAAGCTCCTTACCGCATTGACCGAATGTTGACTCAGTGGAGGATGGCTGGTGTTTTGCAGGAGGTTAAAGGTATCGCTCTGGGGCGGTTTAGTCAGTGTTCCCCTGGACGAATGAATCATACTGAGTTTACTGTGGAAGAAGTATTGCGCGATCGCTTGGCCGATCTAAATATTCCCATTGTCTCTGACCTTCCCTTTGGCCATGATAGCCCTAATGCTGCTTTACCTGTGGGAGTGGAAGCTAATCTTGATGGAGATAAAGGTATTCTGGAAATTATCAGGAAGTAAGGAGTAAGAAGCAATATAGAATCCGGTTATCTAAATATATGTTCATAATTCTATCTAGACTTCAATATTCATAGGACTTACGCATAGACCATATATGTAGAGTTTAAAAACTATAACGTTATAGTTTTTGGCGCTATATGCAGTACCCATGCGTAAGTCCTGATTCAATCTCCCCCTGTACCCTGTCAAAAATCTCCCGCAGATATACAATAAGTGTTCAACCTGATTTTATATGAGGGTTTGGAAACCAAACTCCTAGGGTAATGTTTTCTGATTTTTTTCGCTAATGAGGGGTCTGACCCAGAACTACAACGTTATAGTTTTTGAAATTTTTGGATGATATAGAATTCGGTTATATAATAAGTGTTCAACCTGATTTTATATAAGAGACTGTTTGTAAAATTTTGTAAAGGAAAGCAATCGCCCTTTAAAAGGAAAGCAATCGCCCTTTAAACTGTAAAAACTTGCTTATTTATCCGGTTATTTTGCAGTCTGGAATAACCAATTTGCGAGGGCTACCAACACTTCATAATTCTTTACAAACAACCTCTAAGAAGTTGTTAGTTAGCAATTATCATATTTGACTACTTCCGACTTATTCCATTGTGGTGGGAGTAAGACCTCTAAGCATTCTTCATCTTTTTCCAAGACTTAACTCTTTTACCCTCCTAAATTTTAACTTTTTGGCAAGTCAAAATTTTTTATTAAAAATCCTTGCTAATCGGTAAATTTAGCCAGGAGCTTAACTCCTGAGCAAGCCAATCACGCTCAGGGGGAGTCAAGTCGAAATTATTATTCCATCTTAAATTATCACCCACTGTGAATTTATTCGTTCCTACCCAAATGTTAATTTTAGGAGGTACTCAAAGAGTACCTCCTTCGCTCTCTTTTATTATATATGAGGGAGTGATTTCAATTTGTGTAATCTTCTGTCTAGGTGCAGTTAATTGCCACCACCTCAACCCGAATATTTCCAAAGAGTGAGAAATCTTTGATTGAGTAATACGAAATCTAATTGTTCCAAATAAAATCAAGATAATTGTCCAAGTCATTGCCGGACCTGTCAGCAAGAAAAAAAGTGCAAATAGAACAGATAACCAATCACCAGAATTCCAGCTTGCAATAAACCCATTGCCAAAAACGAAATACCATGGAAATGCAAACAAAATGATGAGGATTAGCTCTAAATTGAAACCCCGTGGCGGAAAAACAATCTCCAACATTTGTCCAGTCTTCGTAACTTGAACTCTGCTACCATAAGGTTTGCTAATAACAGCTAGCTGATTTTCCAGAGCTTCTAATGCTTGTTTTACCGATTTCAACCGTAAATCTAAACTTGGCTCTGTCATTGATTTCAGCCAGTCGATTAGATGTGGACTGAGATTAACCCATTCCTCAAACTTGATACGCATCTGCTCTTGAGGTAATCCATCGGGATGTTGTCCGGTTGCCAAATAAATAAGAGTTGCTCCCAAAGCATATAAATCTGAAGCGGGTGTAGTTTGTCCCCCAAATTGTTCAAGAGGCATATAGCCATAAGTGCCAACAATTGTCCTGGTTCCACCATGTACTGCTGTTTGAACTGAACCCAAATCAATCAGGTAAACTTGCCCAATGCTATGACCACTGCGGTCAGCTAATAAAATGTTACTGGGTTTAATATCTCGATGAATAACAGGTGGTTGGCGGCTATGCAGGTAATCTAAAATTTTTAATAGCTCTTTGGCGATCGCTTTGATATCGTCTTCGCTAAAGGTACGACCAGACTGTATCCAGTCGGATAAAGATTTAGCCTCAATATAAGTTTGAACTAAGGCAAAACCTTTTCCTAACTGGATCTCCACATCAAAGTAGTCTAGATATTTAGGAATAGCGGGATGTTCGAGAAATTTCAGCACTTCAGCTTCCCGTTCAAACAGTTTCAAATGTTCCCAAGTAAAGTCGGGGCTGAACAGCAGCAACTTAACGACAACCAACAAATCTGTTTGTAAGTCATTAGCAAGAAAAGTTCTACGACCAATTTGCCCACCAAGTACAGATTGGATACGATAGCGATCGTGTAAAACTTGACCTATGAATTGTTCCATCACTTTTGCTGTTGATTAGATAGTTGGATTGATTGTTTGTCTGATACCCAATTTCGTTATCTGACTTTAAGTATGACGAAATTAAACGAAATCATTTGATTGTACTGAGTAGTAAAATCTTTTTTATCTTTTTTTATCCTATTTGTATGCTTGACATTACACTTTTACTAAAGTATGATTAATAGTTTTGATTAACTTATACGATTTTGAAAATAATGGTTATCATTAGACCATAATTACAAATTTTAGTGTAAGGTTTTTGGTTACTGATTAAAGATTATGTTCTGATCTATAAAGTATTCTGTATTCCCACAGGCACTGATTATAAAGATAGATCATCAAATACAAAATCTAAATTACGAAATCTTATAATGACCAAAAAATAAGGTCTCCTGTCCCTTGAAGGGGGATAAAAAAATAAACTTCAGTATTTCAAGCCTTTGACTTTCCTGCGGAATGCTGCGCAAACAGCCAGAGGAACTGATAACTGATAACTGATAACTGAAATGACATCTGGCACCTGAAAAATGACTAATCAACAAACTCTCAGGCGGAAACTCTTAGACTTAGACAACGGTAACTACAAAGCCTACAGAGACATTCAAGGTAGTTACGAATTTCCTGACTTTACCCTAATTATTGACTATGTTCAGGGAGACCCCTTTGCCGCCCCTAGTAAGCTTCGGGTACAGGTGCCTTATACAGTTACTGGCTTTCCTCCAGAACTTTATAAAAATCCCATTCGGGAAATGGCCCTACGAGATTTCCTAACTCGTAAATTTGACAGATTGGCCTACGAAGTTAGTGGACGTCGTGGCACTGGCAAGAGTGGGATGATAGCAATTACGAAAATGGGGCAAGAAGTTCTGGAAAGGACATCAACATACCTGATTAAGTTAGCCCCCCCAGCTCCTAAACCTGAGCCTGGTTCAAACCCAGCTTTACAAAGAGCAAAACCAATAAAATTAAGCAATCAAAAGGGTGTTGAAGTCCGATTAATAGTGGGATTACCTGCTGGTGGTCGTCGGATTTTAGGTAGGCAAGCAGCAGAAATGCTTTGTGATGATATTCCTTATATTGTTCACCGGAGTCTCAAATATGAACAATTAGATGCTGATGCTTGTCGCCGTCATGTCGAAACTGTAGAAGATACAGATTGGTTACGGAAACAGTTGCCAGAAAAAAATTTAGTGGCTTTTGTGGCTAATGGGGCAATTTTACCACGTCGGAGTGGGGTTGACGATCGCCCTTTGTCATCTGAGGAAGTAGTCCCATTTAAGTCTCCCCCTTCTCTAGAAGTAGAGTTTGAATGTCCAAATCAAGGTAAAATTTCTGGTATGGGAATTCCTAGAGGGGTGACATTAATTGTTGGTGGTGGTTATCATGGTAAGTCTACTCTCCTCAAAGGAATTGAGTTAGGGGTGTATAATCATGTTCCAGGTGATGGACGTGAATTTGTAGTGACAGATCCGGCAGCAATTAAAATTAGAGCGGAGGATGGTCGTAGTGTTGCTGGTGTAGATATTTCTCCTTTTATTAATCAGTTGCCTCAAGGTCGTTCGACTACTCAGTTTACTACTGAAAATGCTAGTGGTAGTACATCTCAAGCTGCAAATATTATGGAAGCTTTGGAGGCGGGTCTGGGAAATAGTAACTCCGAAGAAACTGCAACTACTGCTACTCCCCCTGTGTTATTAGTAGATGAGGATACAGCAGCTACTAATTTTATGATTCGCGATCGCCGAATGCAAGAACTTATTGCTAAAGATCGGGAACCAATTACGCCTTTTATTGATAAAGTACGACAGTTATATACGGATTATCAAGTCTCAACTATTTTAGTTATGGGTGGTAGTGGTGACTATTTTGAGATGGCAGATAAAATCATTGCGATGGAAAACTTCCAAGCACAAGAAGTTACAGAAAAAGCTAAGGAGATCGCCGAAAAATACGTTACTGGTCGTACTGCTGAAGGTGGTGAAAAATTTGGCGAGATTCGAGCGCGAATACCACTACCAGCAAGTTTAGATCCTAGTCGGGGGCGACGAGATGTCCGTTTAAAAGTGCGGGATGTTGACGAGGTAGTATTTGGAAATGAAGATGTTGACCTTTCTGCAGTGGAACAATTAGTGAGTAAAGACCAACTTAGGGCAATTGGTGCAGCTATGGTTTATGCTAAAAAACAATATATGGATGGTAATCGGACTTTATTAGAAATTATTGATGCTGTCATGGCAGATATTGAATCTAAGAGTTTGGATGTTTTAGTTCCTTTTCCACAAGGAGATTTAGCTCTGTTCCGACGCTTTGAGTTGGTTGCAGCGATCAATCGTCTGCGAACTTTGACAGTTAAATAATTAGGAATTACCAATATAATACTATTTGGAAAAAATATTGTTATGGTAGGGGATTTGGTTAGCAAACCCCTACAGAAGACTAGCTATATTTTTGTCAATTTTTTAGGATTATTTCGTAAGAACTGGAGTTTAGACTAATTACAGTAGGCCGAAAACTTGCCGAGGGAGAATAGTAAGATAGTCATTCCCTGGCTGAAACTATTTATGTATAAGCATTGCAACGACTTTTAAGTTAATTATCCGCCCGCTTGTGCTATGGGTTAATTGTGCAATTCCAAGACTTTTTGAAGAGGAGCGAATAACCTAGTGCAGAATGGCGGAAATAACTGACCAGTTACAAAATCCTAAAAACCTTACTAATCAATACTTTTGACTTTTAACTTTTGACTTTTAACTTCCGCGTAGCGGCACTAGTCCTCACCCAAACTCCCTAAAAAATACAAATCATAAAGAGCATTGAGAACATTCGCATCCCTGATATTACCCTTGGGTTATGAGTTCCAAGTCTTCATTGCTTCTGGGTAGATTATTTGAAGATTCCAAAATTTAGTCTAAACTCCAGTAAGAAAGAAAGAAGGAAAATGGTAAGCATTCAGCTATTAGCTGTCAGCTCTCAGCTCTGATGAAGGGGTTTTGATGAATATAGACTGTTTCAGTCAGCTTTTATAGCAAGTATAAACTATGCCTCTCCGGAAAAGAGGGAGCAGGGAGCAGGGAGCAGGGAGCAGGGAGCAGGGAGCAGGGAGCAGGGAGAAAGAATTGATTTAATTTTTGATTATCGGAGATTTCTACTATTCCTAAATTAGTAAAGCTTTTATCTAAAACTAAAAGCAATATGCTGACGGCTGATAGCTGACGGCTGAATGCTTACGGAAAATGATAGATTTTGTCCCTCAATCAAATCAAGGACTTACCTGGAAAAAATCAGCAGTTATAATCAAGGAACTTGATTTGTAGTAAACATTGATCGCCCCTGGTATTACTGATACATTTAGTCTCTAATATATAAAATAATAAATAAATAGACCCTGCTGATTAACTCCCAAAGTCCCAAAGAAAGGATTTACATATAAAGGCTAAAGCCTTTTTAGAGCGAAAAAAGTGCCTGTTTTTCGCTTCCTTAAGCTCAAAATTGAAGGATTTTCAGGAGAAGAGCGGAAAATCAAGGGACAATTCTTCCTACTACCTTCTCTGTAATTCCTATTCCTCCTGAGTTTTGAATTCTACCCTCACCCATAAGACTTTTTCACCAAACCCTAAATAATTTTTCTGATAAAAAAAAGATAGAAATTTTCTGTAAGTTGTAATTTTTCAACTTACCTCGTGTGAATTCTACTTAACTGCTCTAAAGCCCATTTTGCTGTTTTTTCAACTTCCGGATCTGGGTCATACTCTGCTTGTTGCAATAGGTTCGTTATTTGAATGATTAACTCATAAATTCGTGTTAAATCTCGAATAGCATTTTTTCTAACTTCTGCATTATCATTCTGAAGTGATATTGCTAAAGCTCTACTCATTGGTTTTAATGTTTTAGTGCCAATTTCTGAGAGAGTCCCTAAAATTAAACTTTGCTGTTTAGAATCAGAATCTATGAGTAAATTAACTAATGGTTGAACAGCTCTAGAGTCTCCTTTTTGTCCCAGCTCCCAAATAGCTTGATGCCGTTTTTCCGGGTCAAAATTTTGTAACTCATTAATCAATTGTTCAACAATATTAACTTGAGGCACAAGATAGTTATTTTTCTGAGGAATATTGTCAGAATCTTGAACTATATAATTTTCTTCAGTTGATTTTGATAAATTTAGTGGAGTTTCTTTTTGCTCATAGTTATTATTTTCTTTTTGCTCATAATTATTATTTTCTTGGCGATCAATAGAAAAATTACTATCAACTATAGGAAATGTTTCTGCTTCAATATCTTGATGATGCAATTGGGAGCTATTTTGGTAAATTGGGACATCAGTATTCTCCCTTGACTCTGCTTGTAGTGGAGGAAAAGAAGCATCTAAAGAATTTTCTGTATTGGCCATGGCATAATTTTCGCGAGGTACTGGCCATTGAAGGGAATTAAGATTGGGATAGTTAGTTTTTAAATTAGGAGAAGTTGCTTCTGGTATTTTCTCTCGAGATGATAGGTCTTTTGGATCTAAGTCTTTGGGTTGATGATCGTCAAACAACTTGAGTAAAATAAATACTACTGTACCAGTGACCAGAACAGATATGATACTCAACAGAAATAGTGTTCTTCGTCCTCCTAGAGCTTTGAGTATGGAACGAACTTGTTGAGGCACTTTTGAATCAGAGGAATCCGATTTTTTTTTCTTGGTCTTTTCAGATTCCTGGCCTCTTGAGTCACTATCTTGAGCAATATACAGAGGAACTGGATAATTTTGATGAGATTGTTGTAGGTTTACTGTTTTTGTCAAGGTACGATTACTGAATTCCCCTGTCCTGGAATCATAAATTATGGCTCTACTCGCAGTTGGAGAAAAGCAGCAGAAAGTCAACCATGTAACAATAAAAAAAGTAGATTTGTGGTGGAGCATGATGTTCTCTCAGGAGTTTTCAGAGGCAACTTTTACAGACTGGTAGGTAATTATAGTTTAGTCTGAGCATTGCTAGTTTTAGTTAAAAATAGGCAAATTCAGAAAATTTTAGCTACAAAATTACTATCTTACATTTATTTTAGATTATTTGACTATCTCTTGGGTTGGGTATGTTTATAATTAAAAGTTTGGACTATAAGTTGACTATTTAGCTCCTTAGTCCCTACTCAATCTGTGAAATGATGGTCAAAAAATTGTGATGATACTTAAGAGAGATTTCATAGCAATTCACTGAAATAATTTTGCACCCTGAGTTATGAAATAATCACCTGAAATTATTTTCAATTCATTAAAGTTTGCCTACTGTTACAATTTGATTTATATTTTTTGATTTTTTATTTTTATAAAATAATTGTACATATACCTGAAACATAACATAAGTACCTGTGCAAAATTAATTTAACATTTGTTAATAGGGAACAGGGAATAGGGAATAGGAAAGAAAAATATACTTGTATACTTTAGCAGTAGAGCTAAAAATAATTTGGCCTATTTATTTTACTTGACCAGAAAATGTACAATTTATTTGGCTTAACTAATTATTTTGAGTAAACCGTTAAAGTAGGTTGGTTACTCTAACAGCTTCTTCAGCAGAAGATATGGTCAAGTATAAGTTAGAGATAATTCAATCTAAACAAGTGAAGTCCCGGACGAGGCTTATCGTTAATTATCTCTCCTTCTGGAAATAGAATATACCAAGTCAATGTTCTTTGCTGGCCAGTCACTAATTCGGGACTTGGTGGAGATACTGGATAAATACCACATCCGCCATTTCAAAGATAGGGGACTGAAGGTGTGACAAGCAGACTTAAGCCTTGATATAAAAAGCTTTCTACCTTGTTGCTCTTCCCAGGGATGAATTTGCCAAATTAGGATACTCCCATACAATATCCGGTCTAACTCTTACTATACTTAATCACTGGTTTTGAAAACATGACCCTCTAAGAGAATTAATCAAAAGAATGAGCGATCAATACCAAAGATTTGCCGAGTTTTATGATGACGTTTTGCAATCACAGAAAAATTATCATGAAATTGCTACTGAACTTGCTAAGATCGTTGGAGATTATAGAGATTTATTAGATATAGGAATAGGTACTGAGTTAACTGTAGAACATTTACTACAAATTGAACCTTCATACAAGATAACTGGAATTGATAATAGTAGAAGTTTATTATAACAGGCTAAGAGGAGATTGGAACAGAAAGTTGATTTACATTATCAAAGTATCTCTGAATTAGATATTGGCAAACAATTTGATGTTGCTTATTCTCGTGGAGGTGCTTGGTTTATGTTGGTTGATGATGAACTTAAAAAAAACCTTTGGGAGCAACATTTTGAGTTCAGTAGATATTCAAAAAAGTTTTTACTGTGTTGCCAAGCATCTTAAAGAAAATGGCATATTAATAATGGGTTATTCTAATTTAGATAGCATCAATTTAGTGAAATTAGATAATAACCTTTGTTATCAAAGAATTGTTGATACAGAGTTAATTTAAAATAAACTTTATGCTAATAGTAATTATTCTTTTTATAAATATGAAGAGTTATTGGCGCAACAAACAGTCAAGCTGAGATTACTTAGTTATCAAACTGTTACTACGATGCTCGAAAAAGCAGGGTTTTTAGAAAAAAATATTGAACCTGGAAAATATTCCATCTACCTAAAAAATAAGAACAAAATTTCTATGGCGAACAATCATAAATTTTCATCAACTCGAAATACATCTTTATAGATTATGCGTCTGCCAAGTTAACCACAACATTAATTTTATCTTGGTATGTTTGTGACAAATAAGCCTAAAATTATCAAACGAATACTGTTATTATAAACAAGTCATGGATTTCGGATTAAAAGGAAAAAAAGCAATCATTTATGCATCAAGCAGAGGTTTTGGTAAAGCTTGTGTGATGTCGTTGGCAATAGAAGGAGTTTCGATAACAATTAACGCATGTAGCAAAGATACCTTAAAGCAGACAGCGGAAGAAATTCACGACAAAACAGGTAGTTTAGTAACGCCAGTTGTTGGTGATATTACTACTCCAGAATATCAAATAGCTGTCCTCAATGCCTGTCCAAATCCAGATATTCTTGTCAATAATCCAGGTTGTTTCCCTTCAGGTGATTTTTCAGATTGGAATAGAATAGAATAGAAAAGACTATATTAATTCTGTAATCGCAAATACAATTACACCTATTGAAATGATTGAAGCCACCATCAATGGAATGATCGAACGTAAATTTGGTAGGATTGTTAATATCATTTCTAGAACAACCAAAACGATAGTTGAAGGATTGGGTTTGTCAGGCGCAGCCAAAATTGGTCTCATTGCATTTGTTGCAGATATTTCTCGTCAAAGTATACGTAATAATGTTACTATAAATAATCTTTTGCCTGGTTCATTTAATACGAATACTTTGGAATCATTTATAGAAAAAAGAGCTGATAAAATCGGTCAAACAAAAGAAGCAGTCAAAGCAAAAATGATAACTAAAAATCCTGCAGGCAGATTTGGTGAAGCGAGTAAATTAGCGGATTTATGTACATTTTTATGTAGTGTTCAAATGGGATACATTACAGGTCAAAATTTTCTTATAGATGGTGGAACATATCCAGGAATCTTTTAAAATTAGAGTAATATTTGATGTAGGGTGGGTATTGCCAAAAGTGAACTTATGTAGGAATATAATTTAAATTGTGAGATATTGGATATTTTTAGGGAATAGGGAAGAAAGAAAAAACTGTATCTTATACCAATTTCATAAAATATTGCTACAGTCACGACACAGGGAACAGGGAACATATAATACCAGTTTGATAAATGTTTACTACAATTTTTTGACTAGGGGAGTAGGGGAGTAGGGGAGAATTCAGTAATTAACAATGAACAATTAATAATTAATAATTACCCCTTCTTAAAACGGATAGGATTGAGTCAAAGGAAAATTTTTGATTTTTCCCCTCTCTTGGTCGATTGGATATGCCGAGGAGACCTCGGCATCCCTCGACCGCTATCCAAGGGGAGGCTTCAAGGCGTGAATTGTTGAATGAATAATTACTGACTATCAACTCTTAATTATTAATTATTAACTATTAATTATTAATTATTCGGTAACTGCCTA
This sequence comes from Dapis brunnea BLCC-M229, assembly GCF_050015995.1. Taxonomy (NCBI): domain Bacteria; kingdom Bacillati; phylum Cyanobacteriota; class Cyanophyceae; order Oscillatoriales; family Microcoleaceae; genus Dapis; species Dapis brunnea. The sequence goes on from NZ_JBNHEP010000047.1 coordinate 116,600, forward strand.
TGCATGAATTTGGTATTATTTCTAGACTTTTAAGGAATACAGGACTTACCAAGAGACAATGTATGTAGTGTTAAAAACTATAACGCTACAGTTTTTTAACTCTATATATAGTATCCCTGCGTAAGTCCTGAATAGTCAAATTATGACATCTAAATTCCTGATTTCTATAGTAATAGTAAACTAAACCAATAGACATCTCCAGAAAAGAGGGAACAGGGAATAGGGAGAAATAATTGATAATTTCTCCATAAGAATAGATTTTATTTTTTATTGTTGGAGATGTCTAATAGAGTATTTGATATTGACGACAGCCGAAACCCAGAATTAGCTATAATTATGAAAAACAATTGGCAGTGATTATGAGCTACTGTATTAATCCTAATTGCTCTGACCCAGAAAATCATAATAATCCTTTATATTGTACAGCTTGTGGCTCGAAATTATTAATAGAAGGGAAATATCAAGTTGTCAAAAAACTTAGCGACGATCGTGGGGTAGCTATCTACGAAGTAGAAGTACAAGTACAAGGAGAAGAAACTACTGAAATTCTCAAAGTATTACATATAGATCGTCAAGAATTTATTTCTCAATTTAAACAACAAGTGAAGGTATTAGCAGAACTTAATCATTCTGGAGTTCCCCAAGTAAAACCTGGTGCATATTTTACATTTTTGCCGAGAAATAGTAATCAAAAATTACACTGTTTAGTTATAGAAAAAATTCCTGGAGAAAACCTACAAACTTGGTTAGCAAAAAACAATTCACCTCTCAGTCAAGAATTAGCTCTTGAATGGTTAACTCAACTCATAGAAATATTAGACTTATTACACAAAAAACAATTTTTCTATCAAAATATTCAACCGAGTAATATTATTCTTCGTCCCAATTGGCAATTAACATTAACTAATTTTTCTCTAGAACCACAGTCAGCAGAATCAGATTTTGTTGCCCTAGGATATACGTTTATTTACTTGTTAACTGGTCAACTGCCATCTACATTCTTAAATTCTGAGAGTAATACATTAAACTGGCGAAGCAAAATTCCTAATATTTCACCAAAATTAGCAGATTTTATTGATGATTTAATCTCAGAAAAACAGGAGAAAAATACTCAGATACTCTTACAAAGATTAGCAAAATTAAAAGATAATCTATCTCAACCATTAATTCCTAAAAAATCTTCTCCTATTAAGAGAAAGTTATTCTTAGGGACTGCAATTTTATTTATGGGATTAGGTGTTACTCAAATTTTTAGTCATTTTCAACAGAGATTAAATCCTGAACGAATTTCTCCAGAAAATCAGCAAAGGCAAATTCAATATGACAAACTAGAGAAATTTTTATCTCAAAATAAAGGAAAATTTATAGTAGGAGGAATAATTTTAATCATAGCTATAGGAGGCAGTCATTTTATTGGTTATTTTCGGATTCATCCCAAACATTTAAGGTTGAGTTTGCCAAACGGAATTTCCTTAGAAGAAACTTTGAGTACAGATTCAGAAAGAGTTTATTCTGTAGTTATTAGTCAAGATGGAGAAATTTTAGCTTGTGGTAATGGTGATGGTACTATTCAAATTTGGCATCTGGAAATAGGAGAAGAATTAGAAATAGAAGAATTAGGCATAATTGAAGGTCATACTAATGATGTAGTGGCGATCGCTATTAGCAAAGATGGAAATATATTAGCTAGTGGAAGTTACGATGGCACGATTAAAATTTGGCATTTAGAAACAGAAACAGAACTAACTTTGCAGAGTCATTTTCTCCGAGTTACTTCTATTGCTATTAGTCCTGATGGAGAAAAATTAGTTAGTGGCAGTAGTGATGATTCTATAAAAATTTGGCATATACCTACAGGGAAAATGCTGCATACTTTCCGGGGGCATTCTGACAGTATTTATGCAGTTACTATTAGTCCTGATGGAAAAATTTTAGTCACAGGTAGTCACAATAATATTAAAACTTGGAATCTCGAAACAGGAATAGAAATTTATACATTAGTCGGTCATCACGGCAGAATTTTATCTGTTACTGTTAGTCCTGATGGAAACAAAATAGCTAGTGGTAGTAGCGATAAAACTATTAAAATTTGGCAGCTAGAAACAGGAAAACTTTTACGCACTTTACGCGGTCATACTAATGATATTAATTCTGTAGTTATTAGTCCAGATAATCAAACTTTAGTTAGTGCAAGTAACGACCATACCATCAAAATTTGGCATCTAGAAACAGGGAAACTTTTACGCACTATTAGAGGACATTCTCGGTGGGTTAGTTCCGTTGCATTTAGTCCTAATGGAGAAATTTTAGCTAGTGGTAGTTTTGATCAAACTATTAAACTTTGGAAATTGGGATGAGAATCAATTATTAGTTATAAGTTATTGGCTAAAAGAATGTAGTCTATTCTGAAAAAAATCAAACTTTCCTTCCTAATTTTCTGTCCCCCGTAAAATTATATTTATGCTACTATTAAGTATATTAAAAATCCAGTAGCGGTTACTTACAAAAACAAAAAAATCAGGTAACTGAAATGACATTCATAAAAGAAACAGAAATTATTTATCCAGAAAGTGACGGTTTACCTTTGGCAGACAACACCATTCAATTTCGTTTTATTACTACTATTGTGGGAGGTATTGCTGGTATCTATAAAGATAACCCCAATGTTTTTATTGCTGGAGACTTATTTTGGTATCCCAAAGAAAAACAATCTTGGGTAAAACAAGCTCCCGATGCTATGGTAGTTTTTGGACGCCCTCAAGGAGATAGACATTCTTATAAACAGTGGGAAGAAGAGAATATTCCTCCCCAAGTAGTATTTGAAATTGCCTCTCCTAGTAACACTATTACTGAGTTGGAAGTAACAAAGTTAGAGTTTTATTCCGAATATGGAGTCGAAGAATATTATGTCTACTATCCAGACACCGGGAGATTAAAAGGATGGTGGCGTCAAGGAGAAGTGATGATTGAGATAGAAGAAATGGAGGGTTGGGTAAGTCCGAGAATCGGAATTCGTTTTGAAAAAGAAGGTAAAGAATTAGAAATTTATCGACCAGATGGGGAACGTTTTGGCACTTATGTAGAAATTCTGGAGCAGAAAGAGCGTGAGAAACAAAATGCCCAACGGGAAGCAACTGCACGTCAACAACTCGAACGGGAAAGAGATTTAATTATTCAACAGCAGCAAGAAGCTATTCCTCGTTTATTGAGTATGGGTTTAACTGCCGAACAAGTTTCAAATGCTCTTTCCTTGCCTTTGGAAGTAGTGCAGAAGTTTATAGATACAGACATTTAGTTCATCAAAAAATTTCTCAGGACTTGGGCAAACTAATCAATAAACCGAGTTTATTGCCTTGATAATTGTCTTTCAAACGACAAAGTTTAGTTGTTGACATCCTCCCGACATCAAATCAGAGATTATGATGCGGGATTCCCATCCATCAAAACAACCGAAGTTGCTTAAACTTAGGGCGGGTTGACACATCTAGGGAATCTGCTGATTTAGAACCAGTCTTACGTCTCCTCCGTGTCCGATAAATAATCGACCGTTGACCCTTCCCTCCGGGACGCTACGCGAACGGCGACTTTATTGAAAAGTGATAGCTGCACAGGATTATCTAATACTTTTTTAGTCTCAACCTTGGTTATCGGTTGATTAACTGTTTCTACAACAGATTCAGTATTAAGAATATTTACAGCAGCATTGATATCTCTATCGTGAAATGTTCCACAATTTAAACAAGTCCATTCACGTTTGCGCAGCATTCCGCAGGAAACATTTAGTTCTTTCTTTCCTCCTTTAAATCCACAATGAGAACATTTTCTTGTAGTTGCCTCCCATCTATCAATAACTCTAAATTCTCTCCCATATTTCTCACATTTTGCTTCAGTTAAAGTTCTAAATTGTCTCCAACCTAAATCACTAATTGCTTTAGCTAACTTGCGATTCTTAATCATGCCAGAAACATTCAAATCTTCTAGTACAATAGTGTCGTACTTTTTAGCTAAATCCGTAGAAAATTTGTGTAAGAAATCAGTCCTAATATCTTTGATTTTGTATGAAGTTTAGCTACTCTTAACCTAGCTCGATCGCGGCGTTTACTACCTACTTCAGTTCGAGCAAACTTACGCTGAAACTTAGCTAACTTTTTCAGATTCTTTTTAAGTGGTTTTGGTGCATTAATCTTTTCACCGTTGCTCAAAGTTGCAAAAGTAGAAATGCCTAAGTCAAGGCCAATTGAATTATCAGTTTTAGGTAGAAATTCCGCATTAGTTTCCACTACAAAACTAGCAAAATATCTATTAGCTGAATCTTTGATGATCGTTACAGAAGTAGTCTGACTAGCTAATGGCCTTGACCAAACTATTTGAATTTTACCTACTTTTGGTAGATAGATTTTATCTTGACCAATCTTGTAATTAGCTCCGACAAATCTAGCAGCTTGTCTAGACTTTCTAATGCATGAATTTAGGAGGTTTTACTTTAGTCCCTTTACTCTGGCGAGTACAACTATTAAAGAAGTTTTTATATGCTTCGTCTAAATCTTTGAGAGACTGTTGTAGTGGAGTAGAAGCTACTTCTTTTAACCAAACCAACTCTTTCTTAGCGCTTGTGATGAATTGCTTAGTTAAATCAGTATATGAAGGTTTCTTTTCTCCAGAAATATACAACTGATTACAATGTGCTAATGATTGATTCCAAACATATCGACAACAACCAAAAAGTTGATTTAATGCGCGTTATTTGAATATGATTAGGGTAGATGCGATATTTGTATCTGGATTTCAATGTTTTTGATCTATTACTAACACGTTCATAGTTTTATTATAGCATGGGTTGGCATTCCCATACGACGCTCCCGTGGCAGGAGAGCGCGGGTCTTCTGCCCACATTAGATAAATCTGGTTTCTTTGTGTAAGTCCTAGTTAGGGTTTTAGGACTTATATCATGTCCGGATAATCAGTGATAAAAAACCTTCTCCCTTTTAACTTTTCTTGCCCTTCTGCCTTCTACCTTATGCCTTCTACCCTCTGCCTTCCTGAGTCCAAAGTGTAACTATTCAACCGGACATGATATTACGCATAGACCATATATGTAGAGTTCAAAAACTATAACGTTATAGTTTTTTGCGCTATATGTAGTACCCATGCCTAAGTCCTGGCTTTGCTGAAATTGATAGACCTGCTTTCAAGAGAAATTATAGTACATTTGTATGTGGGAAGTTTGGTAATACCAATTTTAGCTTATAAAATCTTACTTTTTACTTCCACGGAACGGTATTACTTAACATAAAACAACTCTGCATCATTTTCTACGCTTTTAGAAAATACTAATCCTATCTCTGTAGCAATCTTTCTTGCTTTTTTCAGATACTTGTGAGCTTGTTGCTGTTGTTCAGGATTAACTTGTAAAATAGTTAAACCCAGATAATAGTAATTATAGGCTTGCATAGAGCAAAATTCAGTTCCTTGCAGTAACTCTTCTAACTGTCTATATTTTGCTAGAGCTTCTGAATATTGACTTTGAGAGTAAAGCCAATTAGCATAACATTGTAGAGGATAAGCTATTGACCATTTTTCGCCTTGATTTACAGATAAATCCAAAGCTTTTTGATACCATTCTTGTGCTAGTTGTATTTGCTTTTTGCCAGAGTAGTAAGTTGCTAATTCTAACGCTAATAAACATTGTTGATTATTATCTTCTTGCTTGAGCAATCTTTGAGCTAAATCTAAAACCCTCTTAGCCACTTCAAAAGATTTCATCTCATTAAAACATCTGGCAATATTCCAGAGAATATTAAACTTTTTGATCCGGTCTCCTAGCTCATTTTGATTATATTTTTGAAAGAATGTTTGAACTTCAGCTATTTGCTCAATTTTGGGATTAAATAGTAATCGAAATAGCTTTTTCAACTCCCTTTTCAACTCTTGAGTAATGCCACCGAGTTTGGCATAAGCTGCTGCTGCCAGGAAATGACGCAAAGCTTTCCTAGGTCTATTTTTTTCGAGATAAACTGCTCCTAAACCATAAACTGCCAGAGCTTGCCAATAATTTTTACCTGAATTTGAGGCAATTTTATTAGCTTGTTGACAAGCCACTTCAGCCTTGTGTAAGTTCCCTTGATAACGATAAGCTTTACCGGCGATTGAATAAGCAGACATCCGAGCAAAAGTAACTTGTTCCTCTGACTCATATTTTTGGCTAGTAATGGCAAGAATTTGCTCACTAATTTTTAGTGCTTGACTATTCTTACCAACTTCTGAATAAATTGTTCCTAGAGGGATAAAAAGGAGAGCTTTTTTTATTCCTGATAAGTGATTTATAATTTTTTCGCTGCTAGAAATAAACCGCGACATATTATTCCACAGATTAGCTGTTCCCCGAAGATTTTCAATTTTATCTGCAGCTAAAACCTGGAACAATAAAACATTGCAACACTCCTCAAAATCTCTAATAACTGCCAAATGTTCAATAGCTTCAAAAGCATATTTCAGAGATTTTTCCGAGTCAACTTTCTCAACTTCATAGAGTTCGAGATAGAATTGGGCAGCAGCGCGGTTAGCTAACAACCATTCCTTAGACTGCTGCTTTTCATTGCTAATTTCCTCCTTTAATCTCTCCTTAGCTTTAGCTTGCATTACCGGATGGAGGTAATAACCACCGTCATCCCACCCAATTAACGCGCGATCGCGTAAAGCTTTGATTACCCTTTCTCGGCGCGATGCTGGTACATCCCACAACAAACATAAAAGCGCTCCTTTTGCTAAAATAGGAATTTCTTGATAGCGGTAACATCCTAAGCGACAAAGGAGTTGATAAGCTTGCTGATAATCACCCTTGAGTTTGTCAAACTGCCCTTCAATCAGGTTTTCCAAAGTAGGGTCGAGCAGCAAGTCGTGGCGATTTTCTTGCCAATATGCGTGTAAATTTCCTGCAAAGTCGAGGCGAATGGCATTGGCAAGAATACACATTGCTTCAGCATTACCACCATAAGTATAGTGCATTTCGTTTAAAGCACCAGTATCTATCTCAACCTGGTGAGTGTAGAAAAATTCTTGCCAAGCTGCCTCGCTCAACCCTGGCAAACGATAAGTTTCAACGATAACAGCAGACTCGCATAATTGTTCGCGACTGGTAATTAGAGTGACAGAGTTTAAACTGGGGTTTGCTAGCATCCTCAAAAGTTCCGCGTAGCAGCGATGCTGGGGAACAAAACGACCTCTTTGCAACGCTGTTCCCAGACGGTCGATGAGTATGCCAATTTTTTGTTTACTACTTTCGAGCTTACGTCGTAACCGATCTAAAGTAATCCCAAATTCTCTTCCCGGATCTTCAGCAAAATAGCATTGCAACCATTCCTCTATAGCTAATTCCACAGAGATGATATTTTCTCTTTCCATAGCGATATGCAATTTGATCGCCAAATCAAACCCTTGAGTATCAAAATAGTAGCGGGCTAAAGTAGTTTTACCTATACCCCCTTGCCCTTGAATGAGAATCAGTTTAGCCCCTTGGGCAGTAAGTTGGTTAAGGTCATTAATCGCCTCTTCCCGTCCGACAAAATTGGAGTCTGGTGCTATAGCCTTGGTTTGTTCGACAATTTCTTGCCAATTCACATTGACAGCTTTGCAAATATCTTGAAAAGTTTGTTGTTTAATTGGTTCTCTGCGCCAAAACCTTCTCAAGGTTGCTTCGGAGGTATAAGCAGCCTGTAACCATTGGGGAGAGGCTTTTGTCCAGTTTTTCCTGATTCTAGCCCGCTCCACAATTTTTAGTCCTTGTGGAGATGCTCTGAGGCCCATAATTTTTACTTTCTACTGGGTTGATATGGCAATATTCTGGTCATGCCTATTTACTTGGTAGTGCCCCAGGGTAGTTCAAAACTTGAACTTTGCAAGATGATTATGTTGTCTATACTACTTTAAGTTTACAGTTTTGCTCAGTTGTGCAGGGTAATTGTAAACAAATTTAACAATTTGAATAGGTAACTGAACAGATTGAATAGGTAAATGAACGGATAGGTGAACAGATAAATGAGCGATCGCTATTAGATAGCTTCTGTATTCTGAAGAATAATGGGACTTAGACAAAATAGAGTCATAAAATAGTCTCAAATATATACAGGTGTTCGGTAGAACAAAAAAAAATTGCCCTATTTAGAGAGATTCAAAATGAACAAGTTTTCAATTAAAGGTTTGCTAGGTATTTTGACTTTATTAGGAGCAACTCAATCTCCTGTACAAGCAGCAACAATGAAAGGATGGTTTGAGATTAGTGGTAAAGCGTCCTACTATGGCAATACTAAAGCTGATATCTATGCCTCTTACAATATAGAGAAAGATAGTCAAGATATGTTTAAATCTGGCACAATAAAATTCACCCAAAAAGATGCAGAAAAAAATAGTTTTGATAAATGGAATGGATGGGAAACAAAAGATATAAAAATAACAGATGTCAAATTTGGTAACGATTGGAATATTGAAAAAATGACTTTTAAAGACACTATGTTTGACCCCAAACCTCCATCTAGTTTTATAGATATGGGGATTGAAGGTATGATTGATGTGCTAAAACAAACGGGCACTATTACTGATAAATACACAAGAAAAAAAGATAATCGAGATTTCTCACACACTTTTATGATTGATAAGGTTAGTAATACAGATTTTGCTAATAAAAATAGACCTAGTTTTCCTCCTGTCGTAAATCCTAGTGGAACGCCCGAAGATAGTCCAATTTTAAGTGTTCCTGAACCCACATCAACCCTAGGACTACTAGCATTAGGTAGTATTGGTGCAGGTTCAATGGTCTTAAAACATCGCCAAAAACGCTAAGAGACTCTTTGTAAAGTTTTGTAAGGGAAAGCGTTGGCGGAGCCTAGCGACAGCTGTATCGCCTTTTGAATTGTAACAACTTGGTTATTTATCCGGTGAGTTTGCAGTCTGCACAACCCAATTTACCAGGGGTAAAAACACTTCATAATTCTTTACAAACAACCTCTAAGGGAGCTAAAAAAAACCCCAATAAATAACTTTGCGAGAAGCCTGCTACATTTCTACTGACCTGGCACGCTTAATTTCTGGCAATAGATTTTTATTGATTTTCTCAAGTACGATTGCTTATCTTATAGGGTGCGTTAATGAAATGTTCTGACTCAACTGCATGGTGGTAAATGGTGGGAGGTTTCTGGTAGAGGCGATCGCTACATACTAAAAACCGAAAGATAATAAACTGAAAATTGCCGAGATTGTTAATATTTCTTTCATGGTGGGCAATGGTTTGTGAGAATAATTTAGATGTTATTACTGGCTATTTTTGGCAAGACAACTTCCAGTAACGCAAGAAACTTCAATTAAATAGTCAACTGGAACAAAATTAGAAACCACGAAAGTGTATTTGCCTGTCTGCTCTAAAGCTAATTCAAATCTGACACCATGTGAGCTTTGAGAAGCAAGAGTCTTTCCTTCGGGATCGATGACTTCAACTATATTTTCATTGTCATTTCCAACATCAGAAGGATTGACACTACTAACTCTAAAGATTATGCGATCGCCAGCAGTGCCTTTGAGACGAAAAATATCGGAATCTCCGCTGCCTTCTAAGCTACAAGTCAAGTGGTCTCCATAATTAACTACCATGTCCGTTGGTTCAGGATCGCATTTTTTTGAATCTTGTGGGTATGTCGGTTGTGGGAAAAAGAGGGCAGATGCAGCCAGGATTAGCAAAAGTTTGTACGCGAGTTTCATAATTGTTTCCTGAATTATAATTAATACATGATATAATAATAATTTTGGCCTTCTGTAAAAGCTTATAGTCAGGGGAAAACTGTGATTCGCCTGCGCGATCCGTTCCGGAATCGCAACTTTCATGCAGCAAAACCCCGTCAAACTATCAAAAGTCTAACGGGAGAAATTCTACAATTCTAGATTAACTTAACAGCACGCAAGCCAAACATTAAAACTGTAGCTACACCTAAAAAAGCAACAAATAAGACAAAAAAAGCAATAATTCCTTCAACAGTCATTAATTTTTCTCCAAAATGGCGAATAAAACTATAAAATTAAGTCTAATATTTATTGTTCAAAATAGCAAAGTCCTAAACCACTCATGGCATCCATAACTGTTCAACTTCCCCAAAAATCCTATGAAATAGCGATCGCCCCCGGCAACCTCGACCAACTTGGCCCAAAAATGCTACCTCTTAATCTGGGCAAACAGGTCTTGCTAGTCTCTAACCCAGAAATATTTGCTCATTATGGGGAAAGAGCGATCGCCTCACTCCAACAAGCAGGTTTTGATGTCTCTCACTGCATCCTACCCGCAGGAGAAGAATATAAAACTCCTGAAACTCTTCACAATATTTATGATGCAGCTTTAGCACATCGTCTGGAACGCTCTTCGACAATGGTTGCTCTTGGTGGTGGAGTAGTTGGAGATATGACTGGGTTTGCTGCGGCGACTTGGTTGCGTGGTTTGAATGTGGTACAAGTTCCCACTTCTCTTCTGGCGATGGTGGATGCTGCTATTGGGGGAAAAACGGGAGTTAATCATCCTCAAGGAAAAAATCTTATCGGTGCTTTCCATCAACCACGTCTAGTATTAATTGACCCAAAGGTACTAAAGACTTTACCCGTGCGAGAATTTCGGGGAGGGATGGCAGAAGTAATTAAATATGGAGTAATTTGGGATGCGGAATTATTTGCTCAGATGGAGAATAGTCAGGGTCTTGATGAAATTAATAATTTAACACCAGGGTTATTAGAGGAAATTTTGATTAGGTCTTGCCAAAGTAAGGCAGATGTCGTAGCAAAGGATGAGAAAGAGTCTGGGTTAAGAGCAATTTTGAATTATGGTCATACCATAGGTCATGCAGTGGAAAGTTTGACTGGTTATACTGTGGTGACTCATGGGGAGGCGGTAGGTATTGGGATGGTGGCAGCAAGTCGGTTAGCCGTAGAGTTAGGAATGTGGGATGAGGTGAGCGATCGCCGTCAGTTAGGTTTGATAGAAAAAGCTAGTTTGCCGACAAAGTTGCCGAGTGGGTTGGATATTGAGGATATTTTGGTTTCTTTACAGACTGATAAAAAGGTAAAAGCAGGTAAGGTGCGGTTTGTTTTACCGACTGGAGTAGGAGTAGTGACAGTGACAGATAAGGTAAGTGCAGATGTGTTGAGGATAGTATTGCCAGGGATGGGTTAATTCAGTTATCAATTATCAGTGATGGACTTTAATTTTGTTAATAGGACTTACGCAAAGAAACCTGGTTTTTAGAATAAATAGTTTCAATATATAGACATCTACGAAAAAACTCGGTTTCTGGGTTGCCCATGTAATATCATGTCCGGTTGAATAGTTATAAATAAAAATGGAGGAGTAATGAGTAATGAGTAATGAGTTATGAGTTATGAGGAGGGAATTTTAAGCTATAAATGAAGAGAAAGTTTTTTTATCACTAATTATCCGGACATGATATAATTTCATGTCTCTTTGAATAACCAGTGACTGACTAAAATTAAACAGCTTTCATGTTCAATCTCAGTCATCATTTTCAAGAATGTTTTGTAATCTCTATATTCTGGTTGATACTGTCCGGCAAATTGTTGTTCTGTAAAAATATTGTGAACATCATCAAAGACAATTAAGCATTTTTTCTGGCGTAAAATATCAAATAACTTTCTCCAGGTTTCTTCATTAAGACCGACACTATCATTTCCCAGAGAAAAATTATTGAATATTTCAGTTAAAAGCAAATTTAACGGTTGAGGAAATCTTAAACTTTTCCACATCAGAACATCAAAATATTTACTGTTTAAATCGATGAATCTTTTCACTAAAGTTGTTTTACCAATTCCACTTAATCCTAAAACACTAATCAAATGAGCTTTTTGTAAAAATATCCAATCATGGATAATTTTCAGCTCTTCATTTCTGCCATAAAAAAAATTAATTTTAGGTGCTATTCCTAAATCTTCATAGGAGGATGTAGAGTCAACTTTATTTTCAATACCTGGTTGTTGTTGTGGTTGCTCAGATATTGGCGAACAGAAATTAAAAATATGGTGATGATTTTTATGATTAAACAAATTAATAAATGATGAATTTATAAATAATCTTTCTATCGTTGAGCGAAAATTATTTTTATTAATATCTTCCCCTAACTGCTTGGATAAAATTTGCCATAATCTATAACCCACATCCCTAACTCGACTCTCACTGCGATGACATTCTTCTCCAATTTGACTATAACTTTTACCTTGCCAGACTCCTTGAATAACTACCTGTTGAAGATCGTCTAAGTGTTTACCAGTTCCCTCGAAAACTAACCGATCTGCTAATTGTAATACCTCTTCAATAGTCATAAACTCCAGATTATAGTTAAGTTTTAGGTATTATAACTTAATTTTACACGGCAATTCACGACATTTTCAGACTTTAATATTAGTTATTAGTCTAGAAAACATAAGATTTAATAGGATATTTTACGTTAGCTGTGCCTGGAAACAAAAGATTATACTGGAAGAAAAGTTAAGCTAAGTTCATCTATCAAAATTGCTTTTATGTATAGCGTAAATAAATTCAATATTGTCAAGATATTTGTTTTAGTCGGGGTAATTCTTTCCTCCTCATCATGTGAAAGTATTGGAAATATGAAACAGCAAGGACTTCTGAAAAAAGTAGAGGAGGCATCAGCAAATTATTACTGTGAATATCATACACCTTACCCCAATAACGAGACTGACTCGGCATATGAATATAGACAGAGAAAAATTGAGGCTGAACGCCAAAATTTAGAACTTGTAGAGATTAGAGCCAAGCAAGCTGGCTTGACAGAAGAAACAATTCAAGAAGCTAGGAATGTTGGGGAAGCTAAAGGTCGCAGAAAAGTTGCTAGAAGAGGCAGTAACGTAATTTGTTACGATTTTGGTAGAGACTAAGTTAGAACTAAAAATCTTAAATATTGTAGGTTGGGTTGAGGAACCGAAACCCAACATTCTTCTAATTTTTGTGAGGTTATATAATCTCCGGTTAAATAGTTATAATTAAAGTTATTAATAAGGCTTCATCCCTATCTATAAATTAAGGCTTTAGCCCTACTACAAACAATCAATTATATAAATTAAAATTCCCAATAGAGATTCTAAATTTCCAATAAAATGCTCACCCACTTCAATTTTTTGTGAGGTTATATAATCTCCGGTTAAATAGTTATAATTAAAGTTATTAATAAGGCTTCATCCCTATCTATAAATTAAGGCTTTAGCCCTACTACAAACAATCAATTATATAAATTAAAATTCCCAATAGAGATTCTAAATTTCCAATAAAATGCTCACCCACTTCAATATCAACTTGATTTTCTATCAACCTTAAAAACTTCCAATTACTACTATTTTTCACAATTCCATAAACACTAGAAATTTGATTATTTTTTTGTTGGTTAAACAATGGTCACCACAGGAGCAGTTACTTCTAACTGTTTCGGAGAATAACTAATTATAAAATCACATCTTCCTGTTAATCCCTTGCTTTTATCAACATTAAACTCTGTCCCAGAAAATAAACTAATTTGCCGATTAAAGTATTTTCTGAGTTCTACAATAATTGGAGAAATAATCAATTATGTTTGCGGAGCATTCCGTCAGGAAACGAGCTTTTTCTGTATCAATTTCTAATGCTAAAGGAATATTTTTAGCTAAAATTTATTTCAGTAAAGCACTAGGATTTACAGATTCTATTGACTTAAATAATTCTATTCTCTCCTGAAGTATCAGATTAAATTCAGATTCTAGTTGTGAGAGAGTAAATTCACTGTAAGACATACCACAAAGGAAGAAGAAAGAATAAAAAAGGAAGAAGTTGGAAAAATCTCATAAATCAATTTATTCTACCCACTTAAACTTCTTATATTCGACTAGATTTCAGATTTATAATTTTTCATAATCGCCTTTGTAATTTGACTTGAGATATTTTGATTGGCGATCGCTCTGAGAAAAAAATGTCAGGAAGAAGGAAGAAGTTATAAAAATCTCATCAAAAAATTCATTCTAGGAAATCTACAGTATTTGACAACTCTAGTAAGATTATTTTTTTACTATAAACTACTTTCAATTTCAGATTTCTAAATCAATTCTATTATTTTTGAGCATTCCTAAAATATTCTATTTGAAAGAAATATTTTACCATACTATGGCCAATTTCTTCCAAAAGCACCGCAACGGCGAGATCGAGATTGCCACCGTCGAATAACGACTCTGACAAAAAGATCTGATTAGTGTTCGCCGCAAAAGCCCCAATGCTCCATTGAGGTACGATCGCCATCGGAACTCAATGGAGGGCAGGAGGGCAGGGGCAGTCTCCCAGACTATGGCGCCTGTGCGACCAAGTCCTCAACCGCTGAGGTAGTAATCCCGTCTGCAAAGGCCAGCCTTAGCCGTTCCCTGAAATCTACAAAAATCTAATAAAATCTATGATTATCTGATTTTTAGTCTATTTCTGTTCCTGCTTCCACCTGGTAACGTCGGCGTTATCAAGTCCAAAGGCTGTCACGGTCGAACTGACTACCATAGCTAAATAGTGGGTGTCCATTTTGATAAGGTTTAAAAAATGTCCTAACCGCCTTGGCGGTTGCTATAATGCCTGATTAAATCTGACTAAAGGTTAAGTCAATGCCCTTGACATCGGTACCAAAGCCACCGTCTTGACTGCCGTCAAAGAATAGGTGGTACTACCGGTATTCTCAAAATAATTGAGATTGCCGTCAAGTTCCCCAACAATCAGATCTAAGTCCCCATCTCCATCGAGATCCGCAAAGGTAGGGGCGCTAGAGTACCCCACATCAATGCCATCAAAGGGATTATTAGTGCCGGTTTGTTCTACAAAATCAAATCTATTGATCTCAAAGTAATTGAGAGTGCCAAAACTTTCCCCAACAATCAAATCTAAGGCTCCATCCTCATCGAGATCCGCAAAGGTTGGAGTGCTAAAATTCCCCACATCAATGCCATCAAAGGGGTTATCAGTGCCGGTTTGTGCTAGGTAGAGAGGGTTGGTGGCACTACCGGTATTCTCAAAGTAATAGAGATTGCCGTCAAGTTCCCCAACAATCAGATATAAGTCCCCATCTCCATCGAGATCCGCAAAGGTAGGGGCGCTAAGGTACCCAAAATCAATGCCATTAAAGGGGTTATCAGTGCTGGTTTGTGCTAGGTAGAGGGGGTTGGTGACAGTACCGGTATTCTCAAAATAATTGAGAGGTTCGTACAAGTCCCCAACAATCAGGTCTAAGTCCCCATCCCCATCAACATCCGCAAAGGTTGGAGTGCTATACTCCCCATCAATGCTATTAAAGGGGTTATCAGTGCCGGTTTGTGCTAGGTAGAGGGGGTTGGTGGTACTACCGGTATTCTCAAAATAATTGAGATTGCCGTCAAGTTCCCCAACAATCAGATCTAAGTCCCCATCTCCATCGAGATCCGCAAAGGTAGGGGCGCTAGAGTACCCCACATCAATGCCATCAAAGGGATTATTAGTGCCGGTTTGCTCGTTAACGTTAAAAATGCTCATGATAATTCGTTAATCAACAACAAAAGTAAACATTGGGTAGAAAAACCCTCTACCCTGGGTGAACCTTGCCCCACAACTGCCAACAAGTAGCTTACCTATCAGCCACCCATTGCTGGGGTTGAAATCTTAACTTATAAGGTCGGCAACGGTGGTGAAGTCTTCTGCCCCCAGAACGCTAGCATCAACTCCCAACAACCTGGCTAAAGTATTTCCTTCAGCTTTAATCAAAGTAGATCCAGCATTAGACTGGAAGGACAAGTCAGCAAAACCTAGACCTCCGGTCAAAAGAAAAGAATCAGTGCCGTCTTCATAGTCATTAATAGTATCTCGTCCTTGATTGGGGGTAAGAACAAACTCATCTGCATCAGCACCACCAGTTAAGAAGTCTTGACCGTTACCACCAATCAAACGATCGCTTCCCTGACCACCCAAGAGAATATCAACGCCATTACCACCATCAAGCAGGTCATCACCAGCATTACCCCGTAGCTCGTCACTACTACCACCACCAAATAGAGTATCGTTGTTATTACCACCCCGGAGTTCGTCAGTGCCGCCATCGCCGGAGATAATGTCATTACCACTACCTCCTCTGAGGTCGTCATTGCCGCTACCACCTGCAAGGTTGTCATCGCCTCCTTTACCGAGGACAGTATCATTGCCAGCTCTGCCTTTAATGGTTTCATTGTTGCTGTCACCGGTGAGAGAATCGTCACCACTGGTGCCAAGAAGAGTCTGTGTAATAGAATTACTGGGGAAGTTGACAACCAGGTCAAAGGTATCACTGACAGTACTATTCACGCCATCATCAGAGGTGACTGAAACACTAATGGTGCCTAGATCGGTGCTGGTGGGAAAACCACTGAATGTGTTAGTTGTGGCATCAAAGGTCAACCAGTCTGGAAGAGGGTCTCCATTGGCGAGAATAGCTGTGAAATTCAGATTGTCGCCATTAAGATCGTTAAAGGTGTCCTCAGGAATCTCAAATTTAAAGGGAGTGTAGGCATCAATATTTTGATCGCTGATGGGATTATCAACGGTGGGAAAACTATTACTATTGTTCTGGTAGTAATTGAGATCGCCGTCATTGTTCCCAACAATCAAATCTAAGTCCCCATCCTCATCGAGATCGGCAAAGTTTGGAGTGCTAGACCGAAACTTCACCACATCAATGTCATTAAAGGGGTTGTCAGTGCCGATTTGTTCTAGGTATATGGGGTTGGTGACAGTACCTGTATTCTCAAAGTAATTGAGATTGCCTGCAAGTTCCCCAACAATCAGATCTAAGTCCCCATCCCCATCGAGATCCGCAAAGGTTGGA
>NZ_JBNHEP010000047.1:133585-160087 GCF_050015995.1 Dapis brunnea BLCC-M229
TCCCCAACAATCAGATCTAAGTCCCCATCCCCATCGAGATCCGCAAAGGTTGGAGAGCTGTGACCCCCCACATCAATGCCATCAAAGGGGTTATCAGTGCCGGTTTGTTCTAAGTATATGGGGTTGGTGACAGTACCTGTATTCTCAAAATAATTGAGATTGCCATCGTATTCCCCAACAATCAGATCTAAGTCCCCATCCCCATCGAGATCCGCAAAGGTTGGAGTGCTACAGAACCCCATATTAATGCCATTAAAGGGGTTATCAGTGCTGGTTTGTTGTAGGTATATGGGGTTGGTGACAGTACCTGTATTCTCAAAATAATTGAGATTGCCGTCGCTTTCCCCAACAATCAGATCTAAGTCCTCATCCCCATCGACATCCGCAAAGGTTGGAGTGCTATTATAACGCCCCACATCAATGCCATTAAAGGGGTTATCAGTACTGGTTTGTTGTAGGTAGAGGGGGTTGGTGACAGTACCTGTATTTTCAAAATAATTGAGATTGCCATCGTATTCCCCAACAATCAGGTCTAAGTCCCCATCCCCATCGACATCCGCAAAGGTAGGGGCGCTACCGTACCCCACATCAATGCCATCCAAGGGATTATCAGTTCCGGTTTGTTCGTTAAAGTTAAAAGTGGTCATGGTCATTCGTTAATCAACAACAAAAGTAAACATTGGCTAGAAAAACCCTCTACCCTGGGTGAACCTTGCCCCACAACTGCCAACACGTCGCTTCCAGATCAGCGATCCATTGCTGGGGTTGAAATAGGGGCAAGGTGTGGCGTTGCTCACACAACCGCTGACGAATCGTTGCCAACTCGTCGGCATGGGTGGCAAAATGCACCGCCTTTTGCTCATAATCTGTAACATCGCTACAAATGAACAAATCTAAATCCGCCGCCGCGCAAATACTTGCTCCCATGCGAGCAGCGAAGGTTGATCCGGGGCAGGTCATGAAGGGAAGTCCCGCCCCCAGAGCATGAATAGCTGTGGCTCCGGCATTGTAAACCCAGGTATCGAGGAATAAATCCGCCAAGGTATATGCCTTGAGATATTCGTCCAACGGTAGGCGAGGAGTAAAAACCAACCTTGACGGTGAAATTCCTTGCGTTTGAGCTAGGTTTCGGAGATTTTGACTGATGTCTGGGGTTGTTTCAATGAGCCAGAGGACCGAATCCGGAACTTGAGCTAATATCCTCATCCAAGTACCAAAGACTTGGGGATCAAACTTATGGGTACGGTTAAAACAGTAGAAGACAAACCCATTGGTGGGTAAACCAAAGTCCTCTCTGGTGAAGGGTTTATTGCTCATCTCCAGGGGAGAACCCACCAAGGCATGGGGCAATCTTATTACTTTTTCGCTGTAATAATCTTCTAACTCTGGAGGAATTAACCATTGATCCGCCAGAATATATTGCATAAAATCTGCTCCCATGGTGTTGGGATACCCCAGATATTGAATTTGAATGGGAGCCGGTTGCAGAGCTAAAATTTCCGGGCGACTGAAGGTGGTGTAGCCGCTTAAATCAATCAAAATATGAATACCATCGCCATGAATTTGTCTTGCTGCTGCCTCTGGGGTTAAATCAGAGAGATCCCGAAACTGATGGATTCCCTCCTTAATCGTTGCTGTAAATTTATCCTGGTGATGGTGCAGGGAATAGCCATAAACCTCAAACTTAGAAGAATCATGGTATGGAAATAGTTGATGAATCAACGTCCCCATGGCGTGTTGACGGAAATCTGCGGAAATATAACCTAACCGCAGTTTAGGAGAAGGAGGTGCAGGAGGCGGAAAATGGGGGTTGATTTTCTCCACAGAGCGAGACACATATTTGCCCCAATGTTTGGCAACGGCAATATGATTAGCAATGGGAATTCGGAAACAGTTGACAGGAAGGGGGAGTAAAGGAGGAGCGGTTTCCTCTTTTAGATGTGCCTGGAGTCTTTGGTGTAGGGTTTCCATGCGTTTGTCATACTCATCCCAGTCACAAAGAATCAGTCGCAAATGCTCTTTCCGGTAGAAAACCTCAGTATTATCTGGGGTTTGCTCCAGAATATGGTTGTAACAGGCAAGGGCTTCGGTAAACTTCCCTTGAGTTTCCAGTACGTCCCCTAAATTTCGGTAAACTGGGATAAAATCAGCATTAAGCTTGAGTACTTTTTCAAAACAAGCTTGGGCTTTTTGCATATCTCCCCGTTGCATCCACAAACCGCCCAAATTGTTCCACCCTGGTAGTAATTGGGGCTGGTATTTAAGGGCTATTTCATAGGAAGCGATCGCCTCTTTGAATTTTCCTCTGTGTCTAAGAACATTCCCCAATTCATAGTGAGCTTCTGCTGCGTTAGGCTGTAAGCGGATAGCCTCTTGCAATGATTTTTCCGCTGATTGCCATACTTCTTGCTGGCTTTTGAGTCGTCCTAAATTGAGATAAGCTAAGGCAAAATCTGGCTTTAAGTCAATGGCTTTTTGATAAGCAGCGAGGGCATCCTCTGTGTGACCTTGAATTTGCCAAATTGCGCCTAAATTACAATGAGCTTGAGCCAAATTAGGATTAATTGAAAGGAGATTTTTATAGGTAGAAATTGCCTCTTGGGTTTGTCCCAGTTGTTGATACGCCTTACCCAACTGGTTATGGGCTGCTAGGTAGTCAGGTTGCAAACGAATAGCTTCTGTAAAACTAGCCACTGCCCCCTCTAAATTCCCCTGACGAGCCATATTTTTACCCGTCTCAAATTGAGCTTTCGCAGTTTCCCCAATGGAAGCCGTATCTCGCTGTTGCAACCGAAATTTCCCCGTTTTCTCATCGCCAATTAAGCGATAAGTTTGGGCTAGTCCTCGTCGCTCTAATGCCTGATTCACCGCCCATTCAGAAGCTTGGCGTTGTAAGGCATTTTGTTGATGACTAATACTGTGGGGATTGAGTCGGTAAAAGTAGAGTGGTCTTTCTAAATGATAAATTTGACTCACCTCTTCCACCCTTAAACAAAGATCGTAATCTGGGGCACATTCCATTTCTAGATTTATTCCTCCTGCGACCTCAAACACCGATTGCCGTAGGAGACGAAAATGAAAGGTGAGCATATCAATCAACAATCGATGGGGGCGATAGGGAATTTGGCAACGGTATCCCAATCCCTGGGGGTTGCCCTGAGCATCCATATCAATATGGTTGGTATAAACCATGCCATACTCTGGATTATCTTCTAGAAAAGTTACAGTTTCTGCCAGGGCATTAGGAGCAAGGCGATCGTCAGCATCCAGCCAGCCCACATAGTCCCCTTTTGTCAGACTATGAGCTTGTTTTAGGGCTTTACTGCGTCCTAATCTTTCCCCTTTCTGAAAGCGGATGCGGGGATCTCTTTGGGTATATTTTTGAGCAATGGCAACGGAGCTATCCGTAGAGCCATCATCCCAGAGAATAAGTTCCCAATTGGTAAACGTTTGAGCCAATAAAGAATCTAACGCTTCAGCTAAGTACGCCTCCATGTTATAAACGGTCATCACCACAGAAACTTGAGGCGTTGAAGTCACAACGCTGAAAATTTTCTGGCATTGTTGTTGATTTCCAATGGCGATCGGCTCTTGCCAACCCAATGTTTTTAATAAGGGTTGAAAGGCTATTTCAGTCAGAGGATTTGGCTCAAATTTGACACTAATTTGCGTACAACCCTCTCGATGTACACCCCGCTCCAAATATGCCACCAGTCTTTTACCAATCCCTTGTTGACGATAAGCTGGAGCCACAAAGAGAGAGATTAATTCTGAGTTGCGCTCTGGACGTACTTCTGCGATCGCAAAAGCGACCATTTCCCCTTCTACGGAAGCCGAAGTCCCGAATAGTTCGCCCCTTTGGGGCTGAATTTGCCAACGTTTTTGTAATGGAGGAAAGGTAAATTCGTTGTAATCCTTCAGATTCTCAGCGGTCAGGTGATAAACCTGCTGAAATTTGAGAGAGTCTAAGCTTTTTCTAGTTAGAGAAGCAGGTAAAGCCGATATATTCCCATTTGTTTTGCTATCTTGTCCTAAAACTTGTTTTTCCCACACCTCACGGGGTACGCCAGCGATTGGAGCCATGTCCCCTAAACTGGGACGTTTAACAGTCGGTTTCGTAGTGACAATTCCCTTTGCACCAGGGAACGTTACCAAACGCTCAATTTCATCAGCCTGAAAACCCAATGCCTGGGGCTGTCGCACCCCGGGTAGCACAACCACGTCAAATAATTCTTCTACGACCCCTTCCAAATACAGCCAGTGCAGCACTTTACCCGTATCAAGATCGATGACCATCAACCCACACTGGGGAGTTTGCCCCATTGCATTTAACTTTTCTTCCAGTACCAGTCCGCTAAAGGAGCGGGATCTCAGCTTCGACAAGCCGACAAAAGCAACATTGTCATAAAAGGCTAAACCTCTGACAAAGCCGGGGCAGAATGTCATAGGAACAAAAGTTTGGCTATCTCGATCCACATAACCTAATTCTCCTGTACCAGAATTGAGGAGCCAGAGTTTGTCCCGATGCCAACGGGGAGAATGGGGCATGGAGAGTCCCCTGGCCAGAATTTCATTGGTTTTGATATCAATGGCCACACCCCCATCCACTCGACGATCTCGCCAACCCGCAGCCGTATCGGTGGCACTACAAGCCGTCATGTAGCTTGGTTGCCCATCACGCATTGCCAACCCATTGAGGTGGCAGCGATCTTCTGCTACCAACTTGGAAATAAACGGTGGCTTCCAGATGGGTTCAAAACTATAGTCTGGGCTGAGACGGGCTAAACAACTAAAATCTGTATTGACAAATAACAAGTTATCTGCATTGTCTAGAACCTATTCATGAACATTCAGATCCCCTGTAGTATGGGATTGCTTGGGAAAGTAAAGGCGATCGCACCCGTTACGCAACTCTCCCGGAGGCAACAGATTATCAAATTGCCAAAGTTGGTAGCGGGTACTCATGTAGAGGCGATCGCCTTTAGCAAAAAGCCCCATAGGTTTATCGAACAGCCGTTCATGGACTTTGAGTGGTCCATCCTCAGTGCTACCCACGCAAAATAGGCGATTTGTTTGATAAGTAGTAAATGCTAGGCTTAAACACTTCTCCCCTAACCAGGCAGTAAACTGGTTGGATGAAGCAATTTCCAGGGCAGGGATTGAATTACGGTGTTGCATAATTGACAGCAGTATCCATATACGTTGAAGAAACCCAGTGCGTAAGTCAGGGACATAACAGTTTCAGCCATGTCCCTTCGACAATGAATTAAATCTGACTAAAGGTTAAGTCAATACCCTTGATATCGGTACCAAAGCCACCGTCTTGACTGCCGTCAAAGAATAGCTCAGAGGCAAAAGTCCCAGTCGTTACGATTCCGGTAGACGATGGGGCGTAGCCGAAGACATCCTCATCACGTCCAGAAACACTAGGAACTCAGAAGTTACCGATGCTGGAGAAGAAGAGGTCACCCGCAGCATCAATACCGAAGGCATCTACATCTTCACTGGCAAGGCCTTGGCCCACATCACTTTTGTTGTTTGATTGGGAAGAGGTTGTTCTCTTTGGGTTGTTAATACTATTATCGCTTAAATTTTCGGCACAAACAATACATAAAAGTTCACTTTTATTCACCAAAAAAACTCCTGAATAAAAGTGAACTTAATGGTGAATAATTTCGAGTTAATCAGATATAAATCTAGTGATAATTCAGACTATGACTGAAAAGTAGCTATTTTTATAGATGTTAAATCAACTCAGGAAAATTCAGTTTTATTCAGGAAAGTTCACTTTTATTCAGTGGCTGAAAAAATCAACAGGGTGAATGTCCGATCAGGGTAAACCCATCTTATTTTGAAGTCCTGACAAGGCAAGAATTTTAGCTGTTTGAGTATTTATACTTATTGCTTCTATCAGCCTTAACGACAAAAGCTTCCAGAATTTAGATACGTTTGACCTGAATGTCCTATAGAAATAGCTTTATTAATTGAAACTAATACTAGCAGATATTTCCGTAATTTTATATAAAGATTTGGTGAGATACTATATATAGAGTGCAAAAACTGTAACATTATAGTTTTTAACACTACATACATGGTCTCTGCGTAAGTCCTAATCATAATAGTTATAGCAAAAAAAAATAGCCCCTCTCTTTGAGAGGAAGCCTAAGCTAAATTACAACACACAAACCAATACAATAAATAATTAAATAAATTCTGTGAAGACTTAATTTTTTTATTTATCTATACTTCATATATTAGCAGGTATTTCCGTAATTTTATATTTAGTAAAGATACTCAGTAGTTTGATAAATTTTTGGTAAAGGGACAGCATATTCTATGGCCACTATCTGGGAATTCATGTCTCTGGGATGTCCTAATTGCTATATATTCAGGTGGCAATCTGCAACAGTCGTGCGTGGTTTTCTTGAGAAAAATAAATTTTCTTTAGGTGTTGGGTAGATATCCCTAGAATCGCGGAAATCCTCAGTGGGTGAAATCCTAAAGTTCATATCTTTAGCTCAGAAAGTTCATATTTGTGATTCAGAACATTTGGCATTCTCCTGTCCAAAGGGGATAGGAGGAGGATTGGACTCCCCCTCCTTGCTTACAGAACTTCAGTGAAGATTTCAGGGGTGATATTCTCAAATCCACCATTGCGGATAATGGCAATATCCTCTCCATCCACACTTAGGGTTGCCCCTTTGCTACGGAAGGGAGTGATGGTCAAATCATCCACCGTCAAGCCACCGCTCAACTGGATGCGATCGCCCTCCTTGATATCAAAATCACGAATTAAATCAACACCCTCATCCAGACGCAATACAAAGGTGTCGGCTCCTTTGCCACCCAAGTATGTGTCCTTACCTGCCCCACCATCGAGCAAATCATCGCCCTTGTTGCCAACTAAGATATCCTTACCTGAGTCATCAGTTGCGGTAGGGTGCGTGGCAACGCGCTGCCTATATCAGATACCAACACTGAAGGTTGACAAACTGTTTTTAATTTGCTAACATATAGTCACATAAGCTAACAAAAACTAGATGAGTTATGTTCCACTTAGGAAGGCTGTAGAAATACTTGGCTTACATCCTAATACCGACACGCAAATATGGAGATGAAGGCAAAATCAAAATCATTAAAAATGAAGCAGGGCAAAGATTGTACGATGCAAAATCCTACATCATGGGAGCAGCTAGAGCTTCCACTATTTGCTACTGCCGAGTCTCATCAGCAAAACAAAGAGACTACCTCACTCGACAAGTCGAGTTCATGCAAAACCACTATCCCGAAGCTGAAGTCATCAAAGACATCGCTAGCGGACTCAACTTTAAAAGAAAAGGTCTTAGAGCCATACTGGACAGAATCTTGCAAGGAGATAAGCTCACAATTATTGTTGCCTGTAGGGACAGACTCACGAGATTTGGATTCGAGCTTATACGTGCGACTCGTTGGCTAACCAAGACTGCCTAAAGGCAGGTATAGCTAGCCTTCCAGGTCACGACATGAAGTAAATAGCTTCGACCTGTGAAAACTCTTATTTCCTTAGTGGTGAAATCCCACTCGCCTTGTTGTTGGGTTGACAGCATAGGCCACACCGGTAAGACTGAACATCAAGCTGGTGAAGCTGGTCTAAATGGGGTCAAAGCTTTAACTGCCAAATAAGTGAGGCTCCTAGCAAAGGTTGACAAGTAGACGAACAGGAAGTAATTAAACTCTCGTTATCGAAAACCATCCCAAAGGTAGCTATGGGATGTAGGACAAAAAAAAGTCAGAGGGTCAATGGATATAAGTATGTATGAGCTTGTATCAACAACCGTACCGCATCCTCCGGGAGATTTTACCCTACTAAATCAGCCGTAATAAAGGAATAAGGGAACGAGGAAACCTCTCTAAGACACCTAAGAATACAGGTCGAAATCTTAGGAAGCCATTCAAGGTCAATCTGCACATCGAATGTAGGTCTTAGGGAGAGTAGGATTGGGTAAGAAGCTATCAAGCTGACGTACCCACTGTTAGACGTAATGTAAGGTAATAATTAGCAGTGAATAAAGCTAAAACACTAAAAAGACGTTTGGGGAACCCAAAACCATTTTTAAGCGTGGCATGGGATACAGACGATATACCAGACCCAGCTTGTATTAATCCAAATCTCAAATGGAGAGATATTAACTGGAGACGGGTTGAGAAGAATGTATTTAAGTTGCAAAAATTAATTTACAGAGCATCCAGCCGTGGCGAAATCCGCAAGATGCGCAAATACCAAAGACTTCTGACCAAAAGTTATTACGCCAGGTTGCTAGCTGTTAGGCGCGTGACCCAGGATAATCAAGGCAAAAAGACTGCGGGTGTAGATGGTATAAAAAATCTACCTCCAATGCAGAGATTTAACTTGGTGATTCTTCTAAATACACGCTACCTCAAAGCAAGTCCAACCCGCAGAGTCTGGATACCAAAACCAGGGAAAGAAGAAAAACGCCCATTAGGCATCCCAACGATGTACGACCGCGCGTTACAAGCCTTGGTGAAGTTAGGTATGGAACCAGAGTGGGAGGCCAGATTTGAACCTAATAGCTATGGTTTTAGACCAGGACGGTCAACGCATGATGCCATTGAGGCCATCTATAATAGCATCCATCTCAAACCTAAATATGTGTTGGATGCTGATATATCAAAATGCTTTGACCGAATTAACCATGATGTGCTACTGAGAAAAATAGATCAATCACCCTATAGACGACTAATCAAACAATGGTTAAAGTCGGGGGTATTTGACAATAAAAAATTCCTAGACACTGTGGAAGGTACACCACAGGGAGGGGTCATATCACCCTTATTAGCAAACATCGCCTTACACGGTATGGAAGAGTGTCTAAATAAATTTGCTGAAACTTTACCAGGAAATAAGCGAGATAACAAAAAGGCACTATCTTTAATACGCTATGCTGATGACTTTGTTGTCCTACATGAAGATATCAAAGTAGTAATACAAGCAAAAACCGTAATACAGGAATGGTTAAACCAGGTAGGATTAGAGCTAAAACCAGAAAAAACCAAAATTGCCAACACCTTGGAGGAATATGAAGGAAACAAACCCGGATTTGACTTCTTAGGATTTAACATCAGGCAATATAAGGTCAAGTCAACAAAACTTGGATTTAAGACACTGATTAAACCATCTCCCAAGAGTATCAAAACTCATTATCGGAAATTGGCGGATATATGTGCCTCGCACAAAACCGCTTCCACTAAAGTTTTAATAGCTAAAGTAAATCCGGTAATAAAGGGATGGGCTAACTACTTCTCAACCGTGGTCAGCAAAGAGGTATTTCAAGAAATGGATAACCTTTTATGGAAAAGACTATGGAGATGGGCAAGTAGGAGGCATCCAAACAAGTCAGCCAAATGGGTGAAGAAAAAGTATTTCCCAAACATTAATGTAACCAGAAATTGGGTGCTCAATGATGGCGAATATATACTAAACCTACACTCAGATGTTCCTATTATAAGGCACATCAAAGTAAAAGGTAATAAATCACCCTATGACGGCGAATGGACTTATTGGAGCAGCAAAATCGGCAAATATCCAGGCGTAAGGAAAGAAGTCACAACGTTACTAAAACGGCAAAAAGGTAAATGCGCATCTTGTGGGTTAAACTTCAGTCCAATGGATTTAATCGAAGTTGACCACATCGTTCCAAGGACTGAGGGCGGTAACAACACTTATAAAAACAAACAAGTGTTACACCGACATTGCCACGACGTTAAGACTGCCAAGGATTTGAAAGCAGTTAACCATTAGGACTCATCAAGTCCAAGGTGGAATTTTTAAGGATGTGCCCATGACAAGGGACGTTTAGGAGAGGAGCCGTGATGAGGTGAAAGTCTCACGTCCGGTTCTGAAGACGAGCAGACCCTATAAAGGAAATCACCCGAAATGGGTTTGCTTAGTTTAACAATATTTGGTCGAACAAAACGGTGGAGAAATCCTGGTTCTCGACGACACTGTACACTGCCCAGAATCAGAAATGGTCGCCGATATTCTCTCTATTATCCATGTTTTCTCCTGTAGAATCCACGGACTTAGAAAGTACAAGCAAAAAATCAAAGAAGATTCGGATCTACCTAAACTGTGAACAAAGAAAACTACTCAGACAATGGATAGGTGTTGCTAGATTCACCTACAACCGCACTGTTGAGTATCTTCAGCAACCTGAGACCAAAGCTAACTGGAGAGCAATTAAAGGAGACATTTTAAGGAATCTCCCTGAATGGGCCAAACCTGTCCCTTATCAAATTAAATCTATCGCTGTTCGTGATGCTTGTATAGCAGTCAGAGAAGCAAAAGCCAAATATTCTAAGACGGGACAATTTCAGCAAGTCAAATTTAAGTCTCGTAAAAATCCAGTGCAGTCTTGCTATGTACCTAAGTCAGCAGTATCAGCTAAAGGTGTTTACTATACTAAGCTAGGTCAAATTAAGTTTTCAGAACCATTACCAGAGGGTTTTGGAGATTGTAGATTAGTCGCAGTTCGAGGTCAATATTATCTCTGTTTGCCAGTTGATGCACCTAAGCACAAAAGTGAGAATAAGCATCGAGTTGTAGCTTTAGACCCTGGTGTAAGAAACTTTCTGACTTTATTTTCAGAAAATAGTTTTGGTTGGATAGGTTCTAATGACATGGGAAGGGTTCAAAGATTGTGTCATCATTTAGATGATTTGATTTCCAGATTAACTAAAGCTAAATCTAAAACCAAGCAGCGTATGAAAAAAGCAGCTAATCGACTGAGGTCAAAAATTAGAAACCTGATAGATGAGTTGCACCACAAAACAGCTTTATTCTTAGTTCAAAACTTTGATGTAATTCTGCTTCCAACTTTTGAAGTTTCTCAGATGACAATCAAATCTAGCAGGAAACTCAGAAGTAAATCAGTTAGACAAATGTTGAACTGGGCACACTATAGGTTTGAACTTTTCTTAAAGCATAAAGCTGTTGAATACAACAAATTCGTTGTAGATGTAAGTGAAGCCTACACTAGCAAAACCGTTAGCTGGACTGGTGAAATCCTCAACAATTTAGGTGGCAAAAAAGTTGTGACTGGTAATGATGGTTTTCGCCTTGATCGCGACTTAAACGGAGCGCGTGGAATCTTGATCAAAAGCGTGGTAGAGAAATTTTCGACCACATTGGGAGATACCCCCTCAGTAAGTTAATCTTGCTGTGCATTGTTAACAATTGTTAGCAAAATAGTATCGGATAGAGTATAGGAAAAAGCCATTTCTTTTTATCTTCACTAAAATCGCACAATCCCTTCTCATAGGCTCTAGGTGTTAAATGGACTGAACTAGTGTCGGCTATAATTAAAACGTTGAAACTGAAGAAAAATAGAAAATGTCTCTAAAGGATTTTGTCTGGATTGCATCTTATCCGCGTAGTGGAAATACTTATTTAAGAACCATTTTAAGACACGCATTTGGACTTCGTTCAACAAGCATTTATCCAGATGACCTTGGTGGCAATAAAGAACTCGAAGACTATGTCGGTCATATCGAGCCTGATTCAAATTGGCAAGATCTATTGCAAGAGACAGATCTCTCATTGGTGAAAACACATCGTCATGCAGATGATAATACCCCTGCCATCTACGTTATCAGAGACGGTAGAGCTGCTTGTGTCAGTTTATGGGAGTTTTACCATCGCAAATACCCGATTCAAGTCTTTATTGAAGGACGTTACTTCCATGGCACATGGGCAGACCATGTTAAATCATGGAATCCATGGGAACGTCCCAACACCTTGCTTTTGAAATATGAGCAGTTGAGAGATGACTTACCAACAGCGATAAATACCATCAGTGAATTTTTAAAAATAGAAATTAAGACAACCAGTATCCCCAACAGAAATACATTAGTTGGCGTCGATGGCAGATGGGTGAAAAAGAGGACTAGCTGGAGAGCAAAACTTACAGGGGAAAATTTAAGACGATTTGTCGAAGTCAACCAGGATATGCTTGAACAAGCTGGATATCTATAGCAAAAACTTTGCTTCTGGCAGTTAGAAACTGCCAGGGCGATGAATACAATAACTGGATGGGCTGAATCTTTCGTAGTGGACTGACACAGCTTAAATGGTGCATTAGAATAGCTCGCCAAAAGTTACTAATGTCAAAACAAGCGATATAGCTGCCGCACTTGCTCCGCCAACGCTAAAAATAGGTAGCTCAAAACAGGCGATATAGCTGCCGCACTTGCTCCGCCAACGCTAAAAATAGGTAGCTCAAAACAGGCGATATAGCTGCCGCACTTGCTCCGCCAACGCTAAAAATAGGTAGCTCAAAACAGGCGATATAGCTGCCGCACTTGCTCCGCCAACGCTAAAAATAGGTAGCTCAAAACAGGCGATATAGCTGCCGCACTTGCTCCGCCAACGCTAAAAATAGGTAGCTCAAAACAGCCTATTTATCAATGTGCGACAGTTTCAAACACAGGATAAAGATGTTGGAGTTTGACTCTAGCATCCTCAGTCGAGAAATGCCAAATCACCTTACTAGCAGTTTGATTACGCTCTTGATTCCATGCTGATAACTCTTGGTGCAACTGCTCAGTAGTAGGAATGCGTCTGTCTAAACACTGTTTACTTAAAATACTCAGTTCAATCTCGGCGACATTCAACCAACTGCCGTTACGAGGAGTATGATAAATTTCCAGGCGCCTAGCTAGACGATGAGCTTCGTAAGCTGGAAAGGCTTCATAGAGGGAAGCAATGTTATGAGTGTTAAGATTATCGCAAACTAACTTGATTTTTCGAGCCTGGGGATAATCTACATCTAAAAGTTGACGAACTTCATCTGCCCAATCTAGACGAGTACGACTATCCCGATTAGTAACTCTTCGCCATCCTCTGTTAGGGTCAAAAAACATGAACAAAGCTTGTACTCCTTCACGAGTATAATGATAGTCTTGTTTTTTGTCTTGATCGGGTTTCATTCCTATGGGTGGGTAGAGATTTCCTTGTAGTTGTATAGATACTTCATCCATTGTAATTAAGGGTTCATCATCTGAATGTACCTGACAATAAAGGTCTAAAATAACTTCCATTTGGGCCACAAATCTGGCTAAATCCCGTTCTGGGATACAGAACCTCTGGGTTTTCCAAGGTCGTAACTGGTTTTTTTTAAAGTTCGACGAACAGTTTCACGGGAAATTTCGGTGACAATTGTACGTTTTTTGAGTTCCGATGTTAATAATCTAATCGTCCAGGAGGCTCTCCCTTGAGGAGGATCAGAACAACACAAGGCAATGATTTGTGCCTCAGTTGCTCCGTCTACTTTTGGCGGTGTGGGTGGTAAGCAGCGAGGGTTTCGATTGAGAGCTGGTTTTTCCCCTGTTGTCAGAAATCTTTGGCGAACCCGTCTGAGTGTGTTTCTATGTACATTTAAAGCTTCAGCTATTTCTTCATCACTCCAAATTCTTGTGGTGTGTTCTGCTTCGTCACACATCAGGAGAATTCGAGCGTGTAGAATTTTTTTGGCTGGTGCATGGCCATTTCTCGTGATTTTTTCTAGATTATCTTTTTGTTCTACCGTCAGAATTACTTGATCTCGCCGACCTCTTCCCATGATTATTGTTCTCCATTGCTGACTATTCTATTGCACCATTTTAGCTGCCTCTGTACAGAGCGCCTGTTTTTGATTATCTATTTTTAGCGTTGGCGGAGCAAGTGCGGCAGCTATATCGCTTGTTTTGAGCTACCTATTTTTAGCGTTGGCGGAGCAAGTGCGGCAGCTATATCGCTTGTCTTGACATTAGTAACTTTTGGCGAGCTATTCTAATGCACCATTTTAGTTGTGTCACGCCAGTAGTACCGTGACACGACTAAAACGGTGCGTTACGCTGTCGCTAACGGCACCCTGCGCAATCCCTTGCTGTGTAAGGCGTAGGATGTGTTAGGCGGTAGCCATAACCCATCTTTCTAATGCCCTATTTTAGCTGTGTCACGCTAGTAGTGGACTGACACAACTAAAATGGTGCGTTACGACGGATTGCTAAATCACTTTCATAGTATGAATTTAAGCCGTCTAACACACCCTAAAATTTTGCATTAAATTAGCTGTGTCGGTCCAGTAGGATGGGTTAGCGAAGCGTAACCCATGCAGGAATTTGGTTTCGTTCCTCAACCGCAACCTACGCCATCTTAAATTTAATAACGCCTACCTACTTATCAAGGGTCCCAGAACTTTTATCCGCTAATCAGGAATATAGTAACGTACTAATCAATCAATTGTTGCAGAACAGTTTCTAATTCTTTAACAAAACGAGGTAAATTGAACAACGGCTTTTGTTCTTTATCTGTGTTTAGCTGCTGGCGTAAGCTTGCTAACTTTTGTGGGTTATGAGCTAAATCAATGGCTTGCTGGATATAGTCCTCTGTGGTCTGACAGATAAGTTCTTCCAAACCCACGGCAGCACATAAACTCGCCCCAATGCGTCCCGCGTTACTCTTGCCTGCACGAGTTAAAACGGGCACCCCGCTCCACAACGCCGCAATCCCTGTCGAACCTGCGTTATAAATAAAAGTATCTAAAAATAAATCTGTGACTTGATACCGAGCTAAGTACTCTGACCAATCTATTTTCTCAGCAAAGACAAGTCTTGACTGATCAATATTATAGGTTTCTGCAGCCTGCCATAGGTTTTGCTTAACGTTTTCAACACCATCCCCTAACCAT
Source organism: Dapis brunnea BLCC-M229 (assembly GCF_050015995.1). Classification (NCBI taxonomy): domain Bacteria; kingdom Bacillati; phylum Cyanobacteriota; class Cyanophyceae; order Oscillatoriales; family Microcoleaceae; genus Dapis; species Dapis brunnea. Next base: position 148,312 of record NZ_JBNHEP010000047.1, read on the forward strand.
AAAATACCGTTGGGCACTTGCTCTAAAATTGTCATCCAAGCTGCAAATGCTTCAGGTTCAATCTTATCGTGCCGATTAAAGCAACAGAATACAAACGTATCTTCCGAAAAGCCAAAGTCAGCTTTTGAAAATTTCGTGTCTGACGTCTTTAACGGTGCAGAAAAGTACGACTGGGAAAGATAAAGTATTTCTTCTGTATAGTACTCTGACAAATTCTCAGGAATGAGCCATTTATCCGCAATGATATATTGGACAAAATCTGCGCCCATCGTATTAGGGTAGCCTAAGAACTGTATTTGAATGGGCGCTGGCTGCAATGCTAGGATATCGGGCCGAGAATAAACGGTATAGCCACCCAAATCGATTAAAATATCAATCTCATCTTGATAAATTTTAGTGGCAGCGTCCTGGGCCGACACCTGATAAAAATTCTGCCAGCAATCACAGCCACCTCTAATTCTCTCTGTATTTTCGTCTTCAATATTTAGAGAGTAATAGCCGTAGATGGTAAATTTATCACGATCAAAATAGGAAAATAAATCCTGTACTAAATTGCCTACTACGTGAGTTCTAAAATCAGCCGAAATAAACCCCAGATTTATTTTTGGATTAGTCCGCTTCTGATGAACAAAATTACATTCTTTTTTAACATCTTTTATGGAGATTTGAAAACTGGCCGCTTGAGCTTTGGCCACTGCCAAATGCAAAGCATTGTCTATGGGGTAAGAGTTTAAAATATAAGGAGGGATGGGACTTGTTTTTCCTTTCTCTAGAGCTTCTTTAACTAGCTTGTCAAGCTTAACTAAATTTTGGTCATAATCTGACCAGTCTGTTAGCTTCAAGCGATTAGAACTATCAAAAGCGCCATATATCTCATTGTCTGGTTCTAAGGCCATAACTTTTTCATACGCTGTGGCCGCCAAATCTTGTTCCCCTCGGAACTCATGGATTTGAGCAATTTTGAGATAAATCTCGGCATTTTCTGGGTGCTGCTTCAGTAAAGAATTTAAAATGGCTAAGGCTCTATTCAAATATCCTTCTTCTGAGAGGATGGTAACGATTTTCAATTGGGCTGCTAAATTTTGGGGGTCTTGTTTAATCGCTTGATTTAAAAGCTTTTTGGCCTCTTCAAAATTACCTTCTTGTTGATAAATGCCCGCTAAATTTGTCAGGGCAGGCGTGTAATGAGGATTTAGCTGTAAGGCTTGTGTTAATCCTCTCTTTGCCTGTTCTATATTTCCTTCTAATTGCCAAATAGTTGCTAGGTTAGAATGGGCTTGGGCAATATTAGGATTAAGTTCTAACCCTTTTTCATAACACTGCTTGGCTTCAGTAAATTGTTCCTGGGTTTGTAAAATAGTGCCCAGGTTGTTGTAAGCAGCCGCAAAATCGGGTTTGAGTGTAATCGCCTGTCTTAAGTTGGTAATAGCGCCCTCGATGTTTCCTGCTTGCTTCAGTTGTTTGGTGATCGCCAAATGTTGCTGTGCTGCATCACGAGTATTATCTTCTATAATAGTTTGACGCTCCGTTGTCTCAAACGTAATCATTTGGGCAATTTCATCGGTTTTGAAGCCCAAAGACATCCCACAACGCACGTTCGGTAAAACCTGAATGTCATATAGCTCGGTGATGATGCCGTCAAACCACACCCAATGCACAATATCTCCAGTTTGCAGATTAATCACCAATAACCCACAACGAGGATTAATTTTTTTCTCAGTGAGTAACCCATCTAAATCCAACCCCGTAAAGGTTTTATCTCTTGGCTTAGAAATCCCAAGTACGGCGTAATTGTCGTAAAAGGTTAAGCCCCTGGGATAGCCTGGACAAAAGGTAATGGCTTCAAATTTTCCCGAAGCCGGATCAACATACCCAAATTCCCCTCTGCCTGAATTCAATACCCACAGTTTGCCCTGATAGTAACGCGGAGAATGGGGCATGGATAACCCATTGCAGACGACTTCATCCGAACTAACGTCAATCAGACACCCGCCATCGCGTCGATTATCTCGCCAGCCATCGGTCATATCCGATTGGCTCACCACGCTAACGTAACCGACTTTTCCATCTCGCATGGCCAATCCATTGAGATGGCATCTGTCTTCTGCGGCTAGTTTGGAAATAAACTTAGGCTGCCAAATTGATTTAAAGCTATGGGTATCGCTCAGGGTCGCCAAGCAATTGTAGAGCGTATTGACAAATACTAAATTCCCGTCTCTATCCACAGCGAGATCGTGAATATCTAAATCTCCTGTGGTGTTCCCTACGCGGGGGACATAGACCTTATCATAGTGCTTATAAATTTCTCCCTGGCGCAAGTTGTTGTCGAATTGCCAAATCTGATAGCGAGTTGCTACATATAGTCTATCTGTTGTGGCGGCTAGACCCATCGCCCTGGTAAATAATCGTTCAAACGTGGACAATTTACCATCGGGTTTGATGCCCATGAGAAACAATCGATTGGTTTGATACGTGGTGAACGCTAGGCTAATTTGCTGCAAATTCAGCCATTCTAAAAAATTGCGTGAACTGCTTATTTCCAAGGGAGTCTGAGTCATAAGTCACTAAAACCTTTTTGATTCGATGCATTCTGATGATATGTCATTGGGATCATCAAAGAAAAAAAATTATGGACCTGTTTCCCCGGTTAGAGAGGAAACAGGTTTGTTTCTCATGCCCAGCCGGAGACTGGGAACGAGAAATAGGGATGCTCGCTTACAGAACTTCAGTGAAGATGTCAGGGGTGATATTCTCAAATCCACCATTGCGGAGAATGGCAATATCCTCTCCATCCACGCTTAGGGTTGCCCCTTTGTTGCGGAACGGAGTGATGGTCAAATCATCCACGCTCAAGCCTCCGCTCAACTGAATGATATCGCCATCCTTGATATCAAAATCACTAATTACATCAACGCCCTCATCCAGACGCAATACAAAGGTGTCGGCCCCTTTGCCACCCAAGTATGTGTCCTTACCTGCACCACCATCGAGCAAATCATCGCCCTTGTTGCCAACTAAGAGATCCTTGCCCGCACCGCCAAAGAGGCTATCATCGCCCTTGTTGCCAAACAGGCGATCCTTACCTTCACCACCATCAAGCAAATCATCACCATTGTTGCCAACTAAGAGATCCTTACCCGCACCACCCAAGAGGGTGTCATCGCCTTGACCACCGAGGAGGTCATCGTTACCGCCTAGGCCGAAGATGGTGTCTGCTCCCTTCCCGGCCTTGATGCGATCGCGCCGATCGGTCCCAACTAAGATGTCATCTCCCTTAGTGGGTTGATCATCCCCAACCAGTGGATCGTTATCCTGAATTTCCAAGGTAATGCTCTGGCTGTCGGCGTCGATGGCGAAGCCTTCCGTAGCAGTTTCCAATGTGATGGTGAGGGTCTCTGTGTCCTCGGTGAGGGCATCATCCACGATGGAGATATCAAGAGTGGCCGTCGTTTCATTCGGTGCCACAATAAATTGACCCCTGGTAGAGGTATCAATGGTAAAGTCGTCTCCTCCGGTGGCGGTTCCCTCGACGGTGAAGAATAGATTGAGGCCCTGGTTGGGGGCGGGGTCGCTCAATTCGATGTCCACAGATATGGTGCCTGCGTCTTCGTTGAGGGTATCAATTGGGCTGGTGAGGCTGACGGTGCGATTTCCAATGGTATTGATGCCATCGCCCACCAGTACCAGCTCTTGAGTTATCAGTTGGTTAAGTTCGGCAGCAGCTTCTGTTGGCGTCAGGGTTTCTGCCCCCAACTGTTGCGCCACTGCCGATACATCCCCTTGGACCAGTCGTTTGACTGCATTAATAACGGGCAACGTTGATGCTGGGGTGGCATCGTCTGCACTCAGGGCATCTAGAGTGACTTCGTCTAGGTACTCAATACTCTCAGTAACGATTTGCGCCATCCCGTCTAACTGGGCTTCACTCGCCGCCACGCCATTATTGGTAGCAAGACGTTCGAAGAAGACTGTCAGTTGTGCGTCATCGCTGATGTCGAAGGTGGTGCCCGCCTGCTCATTCTCCACCAAGAGTTCAGCTAGGGTAAAGAGCACCTGCTCCAAGTTGTTTTCGTTGACGGGGACATCTGGGTCAGCCGCTTCCAAGCCATCCAAGAAGGAACGGGCCTGGTTAAACAAGGCTTGGGTGTTGATATGGGCGATGTAGACCTGTAAACCGGCCTCGGAGCCTTCACCGACCGCTGCCAGCGGGTCGAATTGGTCTAAATCGATGGCTAGGTCGATGGCCAGGTCGAGTCCCAATTGATTTTGAATCAGGGCGTCGGCGTCGTCTTGAGAAAGCCCTTGGTTAAAGACCGCTGCTTCCAGGGTTGTCAGGGGTGAGATGATACTGGCCCCTGCCAGCGCAATCAAGGTACCCGCTGGTAGACCGCTAGAGCTATCGGTTCCCCCAATGGAGACGAGTTGCCCTTCGGTGAGATCGATTTGCCCGTTATTATTGAGGTCAAACCCAGCGGCTAGGGGCAGGACGAAGCGACCGTAGGCATCGGTGGAGGTGAAAGGTTCTCCCGCATCTAACAATTGGTTAAAGTTGCCATCGAAGAACACCGTCGAATCGAAAATATAGCTTCCCGATACTGAACCGCTGGTGTCCGAGCCATTCAGATAAACGGTGTTGGCTCGTCCACTATTGGAAGTATTGGCAAAAACAGCGTCTAACGCGCCATCCCCATCCACATCTCCCAAAGAGACGCCAAAGCTTCGATTGCTACCTAAGGCATTGGTGGTGGAGCTGAAGTTGCCACTGCCGTCATTCAGGTACACCCGGTTGGCTTGATTATTATTGGCAAAGACCGTATCGATATCCCCGTCCCCATCCACATCTCCTAAGGAGACTTCTTCGCTCGCGTAACTGCCCAAGGCATTGGTGGTCGAACTGAAATTGCCACTGCCATCATTCAGGTACACGCGGTTGGCTTGATCATAATTGGCAAAGACCGCATCGATATCCCCGTCCCCATCCACATCGCCTAAGGAGACGCTAAAGCTATTATTACTGCCTAAGACATTGGTGGTCGAGCTGAAATTGCCACTGCCATCATTCAGGTACACGCGGTTGGCTTAATCATAATTGGCAAAGACCGCATCGAGATCGCCATCTCCATCTACATCGCCTAAGGAGATGTCAGCGCTACGGTAGCTGCCTAAAGCATCGGTGGTCGAGCTGAAATTGCCACTGCCATCATTCAGGTATACGCGGTTGGCTTGATTGACATTGGCGAAGACTGCATCTAAATCGCCATCCCCATCCACATCCCCTAAGGAGACGTCAGCGCTACGGTAGCTGCCTAAGGCATTGGTGGTCGAGCTGAAATTGCCACTGCCATCATTGAGATAGACGCGGTTGGCTTGATTCAATTTAGCAATAACAGCGTCGAGATCGCCATCGCCATCTACATCCCCTAACGCTAGGTCTTCGCTCGGGGTATTCCCTAAGGCAGTGGTGGTCGAGCTGAAATTGCCACTGCCATCATTGAGATATATCTGGTCATTTCCAATATTTGCAAAGACGGCATCAATATCCCCGTCCCCATCGATGTCCCCTAACTCTACGCCCAAGCTTCGATTACTACCTAACCCATTGGTGGTAGAGGTGAAACTACCTGCCCCGGCGGTGACTTCGGTGCGGAATTGCAATACTTGGGATGTGGCCGAGTCGCCCGCTGAACTTTCCACGCCTGAAGTTACCGTCACCTCGATCTCTTCTCCGGGTTGGAAATCAGCATTGGGATTGAGCGTAACGCTCTCTCCTGATGTAGTGACTACCGTATCGTTGCTGGGGGCAGTTTGGGAGGTGTTAACCACGATGGTGCTGGATGTCGCCGTATCTTCATTGATGTCATCACTAAAGGTAATGGCAATATCAGTATCGACGGCTGCGTCGTTGCTATTGGCCTCTGGATCAGTTGCCTCTACCACTATTGAGGAGGATTCAACCGCACCGATATCTATCGTGGTATTGAAAATGCGATCAAACCCATCCCCTCGCTGGTCAAAGGCGAGTTCTGCAACGGTGGTCAGGGTATCGTCGGTGTCGCCGTCATTGTTGAGGTCAACGCCAAGGTCGGCTTCCACTAGGCTTAGGTCGGCGCTATTATCCCCGGCATCAATGGCAGGACTGCCGTCCGCGAGGGCGATCGTTTCAGTGGGGCCACCATTATCGGAGAGGGTGGCATCGAGGATGTCGCTGAGGGCGACGCCATCCCCGAGGTTGCCATCGGAGGTGGCGACTAAATCGCTGCCGGTCAAGTCAGGGGTAAAGCCAATAAAGGCCGCATCATTGTCCTGGCTGCTGTCGCCCAAGAGATTATTGGCGTCTGCGTTAGTTGTCCCGAAGTTGGCGATTTCATTGCCCGCAGTCGCCGTGTTGCCGGCAACAATGGTATTGGTCAGACTGGTGGTGCCAAAGAAGGTGTAAACCCCGCCGCCATCACCAGCTGAGGAGTTGCCACTGATGGTGCTGTTGGTCAGGTTGGTGGTGCCAAACAAGGTGCCAATGCCACCGCCGTTTCCTGTGGCGGAGTTGCCGCTGACGGTGCTGTCGACCAGGGTGAGGGTGCCCGTACCGAAAATGCCGCCACCGTCGTCTGTGGCAGAGTTGCCACTGACGGTGCTGTCGCCCAGGGTGAGGGTGCCACTATCGTTGAAAATGCCTGCACCGCTGTGGGCGGAGTTGCCACTGATGGTGCTGGAGGCGATCGCTAGAGATTCCTGATTGTAAATCCCACCTCTATCTCCAATAACCGTCCCGCCAGTGATGGTTAGATTCGACAAGGAAACCGCGATCTCATTTGTGTCATCGCCATCATCCACATTAAGCACGCGGCTGTTGCCTTGGGCATCAATGGTGATATCCCCGACCCCATCACCGTCGATATCGCCGTCAATGGAGACGGATTCGGCGATCGCCAGCTCGCCATTCTCCAGGGAGATGGTGCCAGCGGCAAGACTAGAGTCAAAGGTAATCGTGCCCCCTGAATCGATCGCGTCTAACGCCTCCCGCAGACTGATGCCGTTGGTCAAAAGTCCATCATCTTCATCATCTAAGGTCGTGACCACGATATTGGTTGACTCCGTAAGCTGGACTTCAAAGGCACCAATATCCGTTTGATCATCAACGACACGAGTCTCACCCCGTTGATCGGTCTCTAAGTCATCGGGATTGGTCCCCGCATTGATGGCGGGACTGTCATCCGCTAGGGCGATCGTCTGGGTGGGACCGCCATTATCCTGAAGACCTGTGGAGTCCAGAATGGCATCCAGGGCAATGCCACCTGTGCCTAAGTTGCCATCAGAGGTAGCAACCAGATCGCTGCCAGTTAAGTCAGGGGTAAATCCATCAAAGGCTTCAGCCGTGGTTTGGCTACTGTCACCCAATAGATTATTTGCATCTGCATTAACGTTCGCTGTATTGGCAATCTCACTGCCGTTGGATGTGGCGGTATTGCCTGCTAGGATCGTGTTGGTCAGGTTGGTGGTAGCCGTATCGTTATAAATGCCGCCACCACTGGTGGCAGAGTTGCCACTGATGGTACTGCTGGTCAAGCTGAGGGTCGATAAAACGCCGTTGTAGATGCCGCCGCCATCGTCTGCTGCGGAGTTACCACTGACGGTGGTGTTCGTTAGGGTGGACGTAGTGTTCGACAAGGTGTGGATGCCGCCGCCATCGTCTGCTGCGGAGTTGCCACTCACGTTGGTGTTGGTCAGGTTGAGGGTGCCACCCAGGGTATAAATCCCGCCGCCAGTGTCGTCTGCGGAGTTGCCACTAACGGTACTGTCGGTCAGGCTGAGGGTGGCACCCACGCTGGTGATCGCGCCACCTTCGTCTGTTGCAGAGTTGCCACTGATGGTGCTGGAGGCGATCGCCAACGATTCCCGGTTGTAAATGCCACCTCCATCTTCAGACGAACTCCCGCCCGTAATGGTGAGACCCGATAAAGAGACATCCACTGCCGTTGAGTTGTCCCCATCATTGACATTGAACACCCGGCTATTGCTTTGGGCATCAATGGTAATGCTATTCTCCTCTGCATCAATGGTGACGGCTCGATCGATCGCCAGTTCACCGTTCTCCAAGCTGATGGTGCCATCGGTCAGACTAGAGTCAAAGGTAATGGTGCCACCGGAGGCGATCGCCCCTAACGCCTCGCGCAGACTGATATCGTTGGACAAGATCCCATCATCTTCATCCTCTAATGTGGTGACGACAATGTTTGATAGAGTCGTCAGCTGGAGTTCAAACGCCCCAATATCTGCTTGACCATCCGCGACGCGATCTTCACCGGGCTGGTCGGTCTCTAAGTCCTCAGGATTGGTCCCGACATTGATGGCAGGACTGCCGTCTACCAGGGCATGGGTGAGGGTGGAGCCGCCATTATCTGCGAGGGTGGTATCCAGGATATCGGTCAATGCGGTGGCATCAGAATTCGTGGAGCCATCATCGGTGGTGCTCGTCGCAAGGATATCAGAGTTTCCAAGGGAGACCCCATCAAGCGCCTCGCTGTAGGTCAAGCCGCTGTGACCGAAGAGGTTATTGTCTGAAACGAGGCCAAAGCTATTGAAAACTTCATCCCCTGAGCCAGAACCATCTCCATCCGAGTCCGCATCATTGCCGCTAATCAAGCTATTGGTGAGGGTCAACTCGCGACCATCGTTAAAGATGCCGCCCCCGTTGCTCGATGCGCTGTTGCCTGTAAAGGTGGTATTGGTAAAGCTGGCGACGGCATCACTGATATAAACCCCGCCGCCACGGGTTGCGGTGTTGCTGGAAATCGTAGAGTTGGTGACGGTTAAGTCCGTGCTTACAAGCTGAGTGTAAATCCCACCGCCGTCGGATGCGCTATTGCTAGAGAGGGTGGAGTTGACGATGGTTACCGTACCGGTACGAGCGTAGATTGCTCCCCCATCGGCGGATGTGGTATTACCGGATATCGTGGAGTCGATAATCGTTGTGGAGCCATCATAGTTGTTAATGCCGCCCCCGTCATTGGATGCACTATTGCCAGAGATAACGGAATCGGTGATGGTCAATGTGCCGACGTTGAGAATACCGCTACCGCGAGCAGCACTATTGTCAGAAATGATGGCGTTGGAAATCTCTAACGCTTCACTATTAAAAATCCCACCGCCAAATCCGGCGCTACCACTCCCAGTAATGGTGATATTGGATAAGGAGACGGCTAGCTCGCTACTGCTGCCGTCATACACATTGAGGACTTGAGTCCCCCCCTGGCCATCAATAATGATATCGCCAATGCCATCGCCATCGATATCGCCATTAATGCTGACCGCTCGATCAATATCCAGCGCACCTAAGGCAGAATCTAAGGCAATTGTTCCCGCTAAACCATCGGCAAAGGTAATGGTGCTACCGGAGGTGACCAACTGAAGGGCTTCTCGTAACGATAAATCGGTGGCATCAAAAACGCCATCATCCTCATCATCTAGAGTGGTGACCTCCAGGTCTAGCACAGTTTCGACCGCCCCAATATCTACAGTGGTGTCAAGAATGCGCTCGAACCCATCCCCGCGCTGATCAAATGCAAGCTCCGCAACGGTGGTCAGAGTATCGTCGGTGTCGCCATCGTCATTGAGGTCGATACCCAGGTCGGCTTCTACTAGGCTTAGGTCAGCACTATTATCCCCTGCATCTAGGGCCGGACTGTCAGCCACTAACTCATGGGTAAGGGTGGAGGCGCCAGGGCGGAGTCCAGAATGCCATCGCCAAACGCCAATCTTAACCCCGACTCAAAGCCATCGGATTGGGCAAACTGAGCGAACAGGGTTTGGGCTTGGGCGATCGCATCAGATAACAACAACGGGATGTCATTGAAGGGTGTATTAGTGTCGTTTTGCTGATTAGAAATGGCCATAGTGGGTGTCTATTTTGATAAGGTTTAAAAAATGTCCTAACCACCTTCGCGGTTGCTATAATGCCTGATTAAATCTGACTAAAGGTCATTTCAGTTATCAGTTATCAGTTATCAGTTATCAGCAGTACCTCCAGCTTAAGCCGGAGGCTTGAAATGGGAAATTTTCTTTCTTATCCCCTTGAAAGAGGAGGCTTGAGACCTTATTTCTTCGGTCAGGTTAATCCCCTTGATATCGGTACCAAAGCCACCGTCTTGACTGCCGTCAAAAAATAATTCAGAGGCAAAATCACCTCTGGTTACGATTCCAGTAGACGATGGGGCATAGCCGAAGATATCCTCATCACGTCCAGAAACACTAGGAACTCAGAAGTTACCGATGCTGGAGAAGAAGAGGTCACCCGCAGCATCAATACCGAAGGCATCTACATCTTCACTGGCAAGGCCTTGGCCCACATCACTTTTGTTGTTTGATTGGGAAGAGGTTGTTCTCTTTGGGTTGTTAATACTATTATCGCTTAAATTTTCGGCACAAACAATACATAAAAGTTCACTTTTATTCACCAAAAAAACTCCTGAATAAAAGTGAACTTAATGGTGAATAATTTCGAGTTAATCAGATATAAATCTAGTGATAATTCAGACTATGACTGAAAAGTAGCTATTTTTATAGATGTTAAATCAACTCAGGAAAATTCAGTTTTATTCAGGAAAGTTCACTTTTATTCAGTGGCTGAAAAAATCAACAGGGTGAATGTCCGATCAGGGTAAACCCATCTTATTTTGAAGTCCTGACAAGGCAAGAATTTTAGCTGTTTGAGTATTTATACTTATTGCTTCTATCAGCCTTAACGACAAAAGCTTCCAGAATTTAGATACGTTTGACCTGAATGTCCTATAGAAATAGCTTTATTAATTGAAACTAATACTAGCAGATATTTCCGTAATTTTATATAAAGATTTGGTAAAGATACTCAGTAGTTTGATGAAGTTTTGGTCAAGCTACAGTAAATTCGTCAAATTACCAAAAAATTGGGTTTAAAGCCTCGCCCATAAGCGGGCGACTTTTTAGTTGCTTTTTTTAATAGATATGTTATCATACTGTTAGTTCAGATAAGAATTATGAAAGCTAGATTTAAGTATCGTATCTATCCAACACCAGGACAAAAATACCGAGAGCGCAAAGCTATTTGGTTGTGTCCGTGTGGTTTGGAATGATAGCCTAGCTTTTTGTCAAGAAAAATATAGATCGGGAGAAAAGAAACCCACGAATTCTCAACTACAAAAACAGTTTATCACTCAATCGAAAAATACTGAAGACAGAGAATGGTTATCAGAAGTTTCTGCTATACCATTGCAGCAATCATTGAATGATTTAAACCAGGCTTATCAAAACTTTTTCAGTTCGACAAAAGGCAAGAGAAAAGGTAGACATATTTTACCTCCAGATTGCTTCGTTCCTCGCAACGCTCCGCGATTTAAAAGTAAAAAGTCAAAGCAAACTGCTAGATTTACATGCATGAGGGTTGAAAATTGGTCAACACAAAGTTTATTTAGCCAAGATAGGAAAGCTGAAAATAGTATGGTCAAGAAAGTTACCTGCTCCTCCATCATCAGTAACAGTAATCAAAGATGTAGGGGCGAATGGCCATTCGCCCCTACATAGATATTTCTTGAGTTTTGTAGTAGAAATACAACCAGAAACCTTACCTAAAACTGATAATTCAGTAGGTATAGATTTAGGCATTTCTACCTTTGCTACATTTAGCGATGGTACAAAGGTTGATGCACCAAAACCACTCAAAAAACGAATTAATAAGTATAGAAAGTTAAGTAATATCAAGTCACATTAAATAACCTTAATATAGAGTAAGCAGAAAAGACAAGGA
>NZ_JBNHEP010000048.1:0-27780 GCF_050015995.1 Dapis brunnea BLCC-M229
CAGGGAACACTTAACTGGGAATAGGAAGTAGGGAGTAGTAATTCTGGTTCCGTAGGAATAAATAAAGAAGAAAAACAACTGTACCTCATTAGCTTGGGAAACGCTATATACCAAATTAGAGTATAAAATCAGGCTTATCCCATCGCCCAATCTCTTATACCAAATTGATAAATGTTTGCTACAAATAGTTAGGCTATTTCTGAGAATTCAGGAGTCAGGAGTTAGAATGAATAGCTTCAATATAGCACTACGCAAATAGGGCGCGGACATTTCTAAATCCTGAAACCTTTTGATAGTCAACTGTTCCCTGTTAAGTGTTCCCTATTCCCGATTCAAGTAGCGCTATACCATTTATTATGTCGTAGTTTATCTTTTCGTCAAATATATTTTCTCGATCAAGTCTTTATAATACTGCTGATTATTCGTAACATTCTTTTTTCATGGGAGGAAACCTCGCCATATCCCATCTCCCCTTGAGAATAAAACAATTTCCTTTTAACCAATCCTGTTATTAAAAAGAAGAGGTAATTATTAATTGTTAATTATTAATTATTGAAATACAACCTATAAATCTCTTGATTTATTAAGGAGTTTATGATATTAATGAGATACAGTATTTTTTATCTTCCCTATAATTTAAAAAATCAAAAAAATGTGTATTTCAGCAATTTAATCAACCCTAAATATACTAAACTTAATTGACTCAAATGAAATACTTATACCAATTTGATAAATGTTTGCTATACTTTCTTGAGTAGGCGAGTATGGCAGTAGTTGCATGCAACGTCCGAGAGGGAGAAGTAAACATCAAAATAATTAACACGAACTGGCTTATAATTATCAAAGAGGTTCCATGCGCCTGTGTTAATTACTTAATAATTGAAGTTGCAAATAATTATAGCATTTTTTTTCAAATTGGTATTAGGTAAGCATTCAGATATTAGCCTTCAGTTTTTAGCTTTTTGGTGGCAATAATTCTGCACCAAGTAATTAATTAGAAAGATTAGCAAAGAATGCGAATAACAGTAACTGTTAATTTTCATTCAATCTTTAAACTCTGATTTTTCCTTCAAAAAGAATAAGTTAATGGCGCTCTAGCTGTTAGCTCCGCATTCCAAAGGAAATGCTTACATACTTAGGACTGACACAAAGAAACCAAGTTAGTACAATAAATGGTTAGTTTTAACAATAGATATCTAGGAAAAAAACTGGGTTTTTGGGTGGGGTGTGCCTAAGTTCTGATACTATCAAAATTATCAGTAATAGATTAAAATCAAGAAAATTCTCAAAGGTTTACTATGGCAGAATCTATCACATCTCCCTCATTAGTTGACAAATTTCTGGCAATACCTGAATATGATGCAATTGTAATTGGCTCTGGTATGGGTGGTTTAGTTACAGCCACTCAACTTGTAGCTAAAGGAGCCAAAGTTATAGTCTTAGAAAGTTATATTATTCCTGGTGGTAGTTCCGGTTACTTTGAAAGAAAAGGATACACATTTGATGTTGGCGCATCAATGATATTTGGCTTTGGCAAAAAAGGCACAACAAATTTACTTACTCGTGCTTTAGATGCTGTGAATGTTAGTATGGAAACAATTCCAGATCCGGTACAAATACATTATCACTTACCAGATAATTTAGAGTTAAAAGTTCACCAAAATTATGAAAAGTTTATTGAAGAATTAACTCAAAAGTTTCCCCATGAAAGGAAAGGAATTCGACAATTTTATGATGAATGTTGGGCAGTCTTTAATTGTCTCAATTCTATGGAGTTATTATCTCTAGAAGAATTACAATATCTCTCCAAATCTTTTTTTCAACATCCTGGGTCTTGTTTAGGGTTATTGAAGTATTTACCCCAAAATGTCGGAGATGTTGCCCGTCGATATATTAATGATTCCCAGTTATTAAAATTTATTGATATGGAATGTTATTGTTGGTCAGTAGTTCCGGCAGATTTAACTCCAATGATTAATGCTGGTATGGTATTTTCTGATCGACATTATGGTGGTATTAATTATCCTAAAGGTGGCGTGGGAAAAATTGCGCAAAAATTGGTAGAAGGTTTGGAGAAAAATGGAGGAGAAATTCAATATAAATCCCGCGTCAAAAAAATTATCATCGAAAACGGAAAAGCTGTAGGAGTGGAATTAACTAATGGTAAAGTTTATCGAGGTAAACGGATTATTTCTAACGCGACAAGATGGGATACTTTTGGTAAATTAATTCCAGAAAAAAATCTACCCCGAAGTGAGATAAAATGGCGCAGTAATTATCAAAAATCACCAAGTTTTTTAAGCTTGCATTTAGGAGTAGAAGCGACCGTCTTTCCAGAAGGTACAGAATGTCATCATATTCTCTTAGAAAACTGGGATAAAATGGAGGCACCAGAAGGTACAATTTTTGTCTCTATTCCTACATTATTAGACCCAAGTTTGGCGCCAGAAGGATATCATATTGTTCATACTTTTACACCTAGTTATATGCAAGACTGGCAAAAATTATCAGCTCAAGAATATGAAGCAAAAAAAGAAGTAGCGGCAAAAGGAGTTATTAATAGGTTAGAAAATATTTTTCCCGGTTTAAATGCAGGTTTAGATCATATAGAAGTAGGAACAGCTCGCTCCCATCAAAGATTTTTAAACCGACAAGATGGAACTTATGGACCTATTCCTCAGCGTAAGTTAAAAGGTTTATTAGGAATGCCATTTAATCGCACTGCAATACCTGGTTTATATTGTGTTGGAGATAGTACATTTCCTGGTCAAGGTTTGAATGCTGTAGCATTTTCTGGTTTTGCTTGTGCTCATAGAGTTGCTGTTGATTTGGGATTAAAAGAAGTAAAAAGTAAGAAGTAATATCAAATCCGGTAGCATTGGTATAATTAGATAGTTAATTAGGAGTCAGAACTCAGAACTTAGGATTCAGGAAGGAAGAGAATTGACAAATATTTGCTCTTTGCTGAAGATGAAAGATTTTTTTATACCGAATTCAGCATATTTGATATAGCAATCATAGTATGTGAGGTACAAATATTAAATATAAAATCCTTGTAGCACAGGCATCTTGCCTGTGAGAGGCGTACCTTACTCAGGCGGAATTAACATGACTAAAAAAAAAGAGTTTTTCAGTTGAAAAATAACTTAATTTTATAGGGATTTTTTGTTAGTAAAATTATTATAGGTTAGGTCAAAAATGAATCAATCTCTTTCTAATAAAGAGCCTTGGGTTGCTGTGAATTTATCATATTTTTTTCCAGGAATAGGGCAGATATATTCAGGAAATATCTCTAGAGGTCGGATACTAATAATTTGTAGCTGTATATTTTGGGTATTAGGTATATACTCAATATTTCATCCAATAAGTAATCCTATAATTGGTATAGCTTTTTTACTAGCTTATAGTTTTTATCTATATGGAATCTTTTTGATGCTCATAGATGTGCTATAAAAGCCAATAATTACCAATTTGAAGAAGTAAGAAAAAGCAGTAAAGACCCATGGTTATCTGTGTTTCTTTCTCGATTAATATTTCCAGGATTCGGTCACATATATATAGGCAATATTTGGCTTGGTATTTTATTAATTATAATCTTCATATTTAGTTCAGTTATTCCCTTATTAGCTCTTTTAGTATTTAGTTTTGCTGTTTATGATGCTTATCGTGTCTCACCTGTTCATAGGCAAATCTAAAAAAGGTTTTTATTAAGTATTTTTGCAGCGATAATAATAAGTAGCACATTCAATTTTTATATCTCACCATTGCTAGGAAAATTTGCAGAATCTCGTTATATTCCATCAGGTGCAATGTTGCCTACATTGCAAATTAATGATCGCTTAATTATAGATAAGTGGAGTTATAATTTTCAAGAACCACAACGGGGAGATATAGTCATATTTATGCCAACAGAAGCATTAAAAAAACTATATAACAATCCTTTTATTAAAAGAATAATTGGCTTACCAGGAGAAACAATAGAACTAAAAAATGGAAAAGTTTATATAAAAAATAAACCTCTAGAAGAAAAGTATTTAGCTTCTGCTGTGAACCCAGAAGCAAAAGTTACCAACGACTCCGAATATCAACAGACAAGAATAGAGGTTTGTCCACCTGATCAACGATTTTTGTCTAAGCCTATTACTTTACCTGAAAATTCATATATAGTCATGGGAGATAACCGAAACCACAGTTATGATAGTCGCTGTTGGGGTTATGTTCATCGCTCTAATATTTTTGGTAAAGCCTTCAAAAGATTTTGGCCTATAAATAATGCAGGACTTATTGAATAGTTTCAACTGGGTGCATCTCATATTTGCAAAAATACTTTTTTCCTATTTCTTGTTAGTTTTACATCTAAATTTAAGAATAAATATGGTAACCGCTCAATAATCCGGGGTAAATCGTTCAATGACAAGCCTTAAATGAAGTAAAATCCTTCTCAAATAGGTAGTACGCCCCCATTTATTCAGCGGTTACGAAATATATATATGTTTAATAGCCTAAATTTAAGTCCGATAAAAATTATGCTAGTGGTAGGATTAATCATCTTTGGATTAATTTCTATATTAGCCTTCACTAACTCAATTAAAACTGCCCAAATACTGAAAAATAAATCTATAAATTCTCAATTTGTTATTCAGAAATTATCACAGCAAATACCTACTAATAACCAATGGATAATTAATACTACTCAAGCTCAAGAATTAGCGATACAAGGAGCAACAATTTTAGATGCTCGTTCTTGTAAAATTTTCAACCATCAAAGTTTATCAAATGCAACTTGTATAAGCTGGAAAGAATTTTCTCAGCCTCAATTACCATTTAAGGGAAAATTACTCACAGATGATAAAATTTTGACAGAAAAATTACAGGCAATTGGCATTTCTAATCACAAACCAGTAATAATATTTGGCGACACGATAAATGGTTGGGGAGAAGATGGCAGAATAGTTTGGATGTTACGCACTTTAGGACATCAAAAATCTTTCTTAGTCGATGGTGGTTTTGCTGCTTTAGTAAAAGCAGGTTTTCCTACAGTTAAACTTGTTAATAACAGCCCTCCTGTCCGAGGAGATTTTATTGTTAACCGAAGCAAAAATTGGCAAATTAGCCAGAATGAATTAAAAGCAAACTTAGAAAATAATAATCTAGTAATTATTGACGCGAGGGAATTACGAGAATATGCAGGAAAAACACCTTATGGCGAACAACGTGGTGGTCATATTCCTGGGGCAGTTCATATCTATTTTAAGGATTGGTTAGATGATAATGGAATGTTATTATCGCGGGATAAAATTTTAGAAATGTTGGCAAAAAAAGGAATTACTAGAGATAAAAATGTTGTGACTTATTGTACAGGTGGGGTACGCTCTGCTTGGTCAAGTTCTGTATTAGTAGATTTAGGATTTCAGGTAAAAAATTATTCTGGTTCAATGTGGGAATGGTCAGCTAGTGATGTAGATATTTATCCTTTAAATAAATTAAACCATTGACTTGACAAAATGATAGACCTAGATAATTATATATCTAAGTTGATAGAGTATTACTACACACCATATATTTTTTATTAATGGATAATGGATAATTACCTCTCCCTAAATTAGTAGTGCTATTGCTGTAGATAATAATGGCAATGCTTATATAACAGGAGAAACTGGTGCTACATTGCGTTTTCCAATTCAACCTATTCCTGGATTTGGTAATTTTCCGACTACTGAAAATGCGGTACAAAATACTCTAATTAGCGAATTTAACCGAGATTCTTTTGTCAGTAAAATATCTACCGATGGAAGTCAGTTAATTTACTTAACTTTATTGGGTGGAAATGACACAGAAATAAGTCAGGATATTACTGTTGATAATAGTGAGAATGCTTACATCACTGGTGAAACTCGTTCCATTGATTTTCCAACTATAAATGCAGTACAAAATACTATAGAGGGAGACACAGATGTATTTATTACTCAACTTAATACTGATGGTAGTAACCTGATTTTTTCCACTTACTATGGTGGGGTGGATGGAGATATTGGTAATGGTATTGCTGTAGATAATGTTGGTAATATTTATGTAGCAGGCAATTCGGGTAGTCAAATTATTGGCGGTGATGCAGTAGTACCTCCAGTTGGTGAATTTCCCACTGTTAATGCTTTGCAAGATACTTTTGGTGGGGGTGAAAGTGATGGAATATTGATTAAAATTAATAGCGATCGCGACCTTGAATATGCTACTTACTTGGGTACGGAAAATTTCGAGTCTATTGAGAGTATCAATCTTGATACTGAAGGAAATAGTCATATTATCAGCAACAACAATTTTGCCAATACTGTTGTGAGTAAAATATCTAACAATGGTCAAGTTATAGAATATTCCATTCCCTTCCGGATCAATAACAATATTGGGGTGTTTGGCAATGATATTGCAGTAGATGAAATTGGTAATACTTATTTTGTAGGTTTCACTATCCCTACTTTTCCTCTAGAACCTTTTCTGGAAGTCAGTCAAGTTGGTAATGTAGATACAATAGAAGACGCTCTTGTTGCTAAACTCGCTGTCAATAATTCTTCTCCAGGTATTCCGACCTTTGTTCCTCCTCCCAATATTCCTGAGAGTTTCAACGAAAATCTCTATTTAATAGAAAATCCTGGTGTAGCTACTGCTGTAGTAAACGGTTTATTTAGTAACGGGTTTGAGCATTACCTTAGGTTTGGTCAAGCAGAAGGTCGTCTATCTATTGCTTAGTTTGAGCTGGTTAGGATTCAAAATTTTGATTTTTTACTCTACCCACTCTCCTATTATATCAAATTTGGATCATTTTTATATCATTTCACTTTAAATATTTCACAATTAAGTAGGTAGGTAAAATTGAAGTAGCACTCAGCACTTTAAGTAGGAATAAACAGGTATAATTTGCACTCTTGTTTTGGCTCAAAACTTACATTCTTAGGAATTTCATACCTAAAATTAGCAACGCCAGCTTTTGTTTTAATCCCCATAAATTAGCGTTTATGGGGAGAGTAATCTTCCTCTCCTTCCTGCCTAATACCAATTTGATAAATGTTTCCTACATTTTCTTGAGCAGGGGAGTAAGGGAGTAGGGGAGTGTGGGATAAGTAAACACAAGAATAATTAACACGCTCCTGGCTTATAATTATCAAAAAAGTCTTGTTTGTCATGTTAATTACTTAATAATTGAAGTTTCACTTAAAAATAGCATTCTTTTTTCAAAATGGTATAAAAGATTACTGCAACTGAAGTCACCGAGGCATTTTTTCTCCCATAACTACAGCTTGCAGACTTCCAAACTACTGATTTTTTTTAGATGACTCAAATCCATTATCCTCCCGTAGCTAAAGCTTACGGATTTTCATCCAAACTACCGATTTTTTTTAGATGACTCAAATATATCATCCACGCCAAAAGCAACTTAAATCTTTAGTCGAAAAACTATCTATCCCTCACTACAGTAAAATTAAATGGAATTTGCTAGACTTGGCTTTAATCCACTCTACAGTTTCATCAACACATAACTATGAAAAGTTAGAGTTTGTAGGAGATGCAGTAGTTCGACTCGTTGCTGCCGAATTACTGTTAGAAAATTATCCTCATTGTCCTGTAGGAGAATTTGCTGCTATTCGTTCGATTTTAGTTAGCGATCGCTCTCTAGCACAAATCGCCAATAAATATGGATGGGGTCGCTATTTACTGGTATCCAAAAGTGCAGCAGGCGATAAAGCTGGAGAAGAGTCTCGACTAGCAGACTCTTTTGAAGCTGTTTTGGCTGCTCTTTATTTGAGCACCAATAACTTAGAATTAATCCGCCCCTGGTTAGATTATCACTTTGAAAAGTTAATTGCAGAAATTCGCAGCGATCCCGCCCGCCAAAATTATAAGGCTGCTCTCCAAGAATGGACTCAAGGTCATTACAAAACACTACCAAATTATCAAGTTCACGAAGCAAATAAGATTCATGGCGATCGTGGACGTTTCTTGGCAGAAGTTTGGTTTAAAGACAAGAAACTTGGTGTAGGTAAGGGACCATCAATTAAAGCTGCAGAGCAAGCCGCAGCTAAATCTGCTTTAGATTTCTTACAGCAGTCCGGAACAGAGAATATAAAAGAAGAAAAGAGGATGAAAAAAGATTAAATTTTCACTTTTGTCAGAGGTCTTTGACAGAAATTGACAAATCAAAATTTTGAACAGTTAGACGAAAAACTCTAGTATTCGACATATTAACCTGAATGTGATAGGGTTAAAACACCAGTCAACGCAAATTCATATCAGCTAAATCTTTTATATTTAAACTTATGGAAATAGGAATTGTTATATTTGGTGCAGGTCGTTGGGGAGTTCACTTAGTTCGGAACTTCCTTAATCATCCTCAATCTCAAGTTATTGCTGTAGTAGATCCTAGCCCAAAACAATTACAAGCAATTCAAGAGCGGTTGCAATTAGATCGAGATATCATGTTAATAGAAAGTTGGAAAGAAGCGTTAGAGCTACCAGGAATTACAGCAGTAGCGATCGCCACTCCAGCTTCTACCCACTACGATATTATTAGTGCTGCTCTGAAAAAAGGTTATCACGTTTTTTCAGAAAAGCCTTTAACCCTTGAGTATTCAGAGTCAGTTGCACTATGTAAATTAGCCGAACAACAACAACGTCAACTTTTTGTCGATCACACTTACTTATTTAATCCCTTTGTACAAACGGGGAAAACTATAGTCGCAGAAGGTAGGTTAGGAGATTTACGTTATGGCTATGCTACACGGACTCATATTGAGCCTGTGCGTCCAGATGTTGATGCACTCTGGGATTTAGCAATTCACGATATTTGTATTTTGAATGGTTGGTTACAGGAAACACCTGTGGAAGTACAAGCAAATGGTATAGTCTGGCTCCCCCAACAACCACCACAGTCAGATTTAGTTATGGCTAAACTGACTTATCCTAGTGGTTTTCAAGCTTTTTTACATCTGTGTTGGCTCAACCCTGATAAACAACGTCGTTTAGGAGTAGTAGGTAATCAAGGAACATTAATTTTTGATGAAATGTCAGCAGATAAACCTTTAGTTATTCAGCATGGTCATTTAGAATATCTGGACGATCGCTGGAAAGCAGTAGATGTCAGTCAGGAGGTTGTAGCAGTCGAAAAAGCTGAACCTTTAGCTCAAGTGTGCAATGAATTTTTAAATTGTATACGTCAGAATACTACTTCACAAATTTCTTCTGGTTGGATGGGTGCTAAATTAGTAGGAATCCTCTGTGCTTTAAATGATTCTCTTCAGCAAAGAGGAAAAACAATCAAATGTGACCAATCTTAAAATATTAACATACTTCCGACCTTGTATTTAGGTGGCAACACAGAATTTTTATACCAGTTCAAAATCTAAAGTGGCATATAGGAAGACTAATAATTGAAATATCAGCATAATTATAGCATTAATGCATGGTAATTAGTATAAGTTTTCTGGCCATTTTTTTGATAGCCTTGTTTCGAGTCAAAACAGTGAATTTAACAGAGATGGCCACAGGATTTACCGAATAATTAATAATTAAATAATTAAATAATTAAATAATTAAATAATTAAACAGTTTAGGTTAAAAGCCTCCCCTTGGATAGGGGAAAAAAGCGGTCGGAAAGCCGAGCATTCCCTCAAAATGGGATGGCGAGGTTTCCGTTCCCTCCGGGACGCTTCGCGTTTCATGTCGCGCAGCGAAACGCTTGTCTCCAATCTCCCCTTGAGAATAAATTTTTTCGACGTTGGTCAATCCTCTCTCTAAAAGGGAGAGGTAATTATCCATTATCAATTATCCATTATCCATTAATGAAAGGTAGTGCCAAAACCGAATCAAACTACAAACATCTACAAAGATTCTTCGATACTAATATTCAACACTCTGAGCGTTTGAGCAGATTGTTTGCTTTGCTAAATAGGGTTTGCTGAAAAAGTCTTATGAGTCAGGGTAAAACTCAGAACTCAGAACTCAGAAGAAATAGGAATTATAGAGGAGGTAGTCGGAAGAATTGTCCCTTGATTTTTCTACCCTTGTCTGCTCAAAATGTTAAAATTTTGAGCTTTTTCGACCGAAAAGCTGGCACTTTTTTCACATAATAAAGGCTTTAGCCTTTATCTGTAAATTCTTTGAAAGTTAATCAATCAGTAAGCCCTAAGTATTGCAATATGTTTGGACAGATTGTACTGGTCAGTAGCTGACACAAAACAAACCAATCACAACCAAAAAACATGGACGTAAAGCCAAGAGAATTTTTCGTTGCGGTTTTGACGATCTTCGCCGTCTTCTTCTGAACTTATACCAATTCTCAAAAACTTTGCTATAGTTGAATTTTTTATTTCTAAATACTATTTATTAAAGTAATTAGATTGTTTACGCTCCCTATGTTATTTCTCTCGTTATTTTGACCACTTTCCAACCCTATGATTACTTTTGATAAATGGTATTATACCATCTGACTCAGTCCGACTGACTTCCTCTCCTGGGAGAGGTAAGGGGTGGGTTGACTCCTAAGAAATACCCTAGCTATTTGTAGCAAACACTTATCACGCTTGGTATTATACCATTTCTCAAAAATCTTGCTATACCTGATTGGGTGGGAAAGTGTGGGGAGTGTGGGAGGTGAGGAGAGAGGTAAAAGTAGGAATAATCTACACTAACCGACTAATAATTGTCAAAAACAGACTTTGAATCTTGGTAAATATTTGACTATTGAAGTATAGCTCAAGTATAGCATTACTTTTGGTAATTGGTATTAGATCAATATGAATCTGATTTTAGCCAAACTCTTCAATTTTTGTCCTGTACTTAGGGAATAGGCTGTATCATTTTGGATGAACAGTTATAAATCATTGAAGAAAGAGCTAGTAGCCAGGAGGGAGAAGAGAGCAAAGAAAAAAGGTACAAGGAGGAGAAGAAATAGAAAGTTTTTTATCCCCAATTAAATTGCTATAAATTAACTCTGAGAATTCAATTTAATTTCTGTTGAAATATACAGTTTTTCCTCAGATGATAGTATTTTCTTAATTGGCATAGTAATATTAACTGTAGTTCCTTGATTTATGCCTTCACTAGAGAGTTTAATCTCACCATTCATCATTTCCATCAGGCTGCGAGAAATTGCTAATCCTAATCCATTGCCACCAAATTTACGGGTTTTTGTACCATCTACCATTACAAAAGGTTGAAATAATTTATCCTGTTGTTCTAAATTAATACCAATTCCTGTATCTTGAATTGTAACTAAAACCTCATTGACTTTCTCATCCTGAAAATCCATTAAATAATTGGTATTTTTACAAATACTTGATTCATTATATTTGAGGCTAATAGAAATATTAATACTCCCTTTTTCTGTAAATTTAATTGCATTACTAATAACATTTTCAAACACCTGCTTTAACTTTTCTATATCAGCGTAAACAATTATTAGTTTTGGAGGAAGATTTAGTTTGAAAAGTAGAGATTTTTGTTGAATATTTTCTCTAAATGAATCCACTGTCTCTTGTAATAATTTGATAATATTGACATCCTCAAATATCATAGATAAAGTTTCTGAATCAATTCTACGGATATCCAGGATATCATCAATAATTCTCAGCAAATGAATAGCCGAATTATTAGCTTGTTTCAAGAAATCTATTTCTTCTTCCCTACTATCACAAAAACCATCACAAATTAATTGCAGTGAACCAATAATTCCGTTAAGTGGAGTTCTTAACTCATGAGAAATATTCGCCAAAAATTCACTTTTTAGCTGATTAGCAACCTGAGCCTCTTTAGAAGTTACTTCTAGTTGATAAGCCCACTTCTTTAGCCTTTCTACCATCTTCTGTAATGAAATTGATAGTTGATTAAACTCGCTAATTTTTATGTTTTGAGGTACTTTCTTGGGAGAATCTAAATCATTAACAGTAATAGCATAATCTCGCAGTTTTTCCAAAGGACGAGCTAAATCACGAGCCAAATAAATAGTTGCTATTATACTAGCAGCAACTAAACCTAAAACTAGAATAATTAGCACCTTTTGAACTTCTCTAAGACCAGATAAAGCAAAATCTATAGGTGTAATAGCTAAAACAATCCACTGATTATCATTATCTTTATCTATAGGACTAGGAATAGCAACATACCCCGCTAAAAATTCATTATCTGATGATAATTTAAGTCCTAACAATTCAGGCAATATCTTTTTTAGTTCATCAATAATTTCTCTCAAAGGATTTTTACTTCTATCATTCCTCCCCTTTCTACTCGAAATATCTGTTTCCTCAAAAGAAAATATGTGGGCAAAATCCTTTTTGCCTTCCTGTGCATCTCTGATAATATTTTTCAGTCTCTCTGCATCTGGCCCTTCAGAAATATTACGTCCCAGTCTATAAGGGTCTGGACTAGCCAATATCGTACCCTTATAATCAATTACTACAGTTGAACCTGTCAGTGAGCCTCTTTTTCTATTGGTTTGCATTGGTAAAGCTGACTTAATACTCAGGGCATACCGCAATTTTCTTTCGCCAGCTTCAGCAATATATACTGGTACACTTAAACCTAAGCTAACTTGTGTTTTTTGATTGACTTTCTGACTATTTGATTCATCCTCTGAGGTTAAGTGTTCTGGCTTTATATAACTCATGTAAATATTGGAGTTATAACTGATAAGTTGTTTCTGCTCTTGAGGCCATATATTTTCTGATAAAGAATGTATTGATTCAGCACCACAAGTATTCGCGACAATCTGCTCAGTTTGTAAGTTACTCAATTGAACGCAACTTACCTGACTAGATAACATTTTGTATAACTGTTCAACATAATTTTGAAACTCTTCAGTTGTACCAGATTGAAGTACATAGCTTTGGCTGGCACTAACTAAATTCGATTCTAGGGATTTTGCCCATTGTTGAATATCTTCGGCCTTTCTGTCTGCGCTTTCTTTCAGGTTTTGACGAGCAGTGTCTAGAAGGGTAGAACGTGCTTGCCTATAGATTATATACTGACCCAATATTAATACTGGTACAGTAAGTAGCAATATTCGCGATAGTAGAATCCTGCGAAAAGAGGATTGAACTTGTTTAATCATAACATTTTTTACCGACAATTTTGGTCTAGAGCAACGTCCTAGAAGGACAGCTTTGTGTTATAATAAGACTCTTATAAATACTTATGTTTGCTCAGGCTTAAGAAAAGGCTATTACAAAATAACCAGGAATGAGTTATTCTATGTATTCACTATTCCATGGTATATCGTACCTGATGATATTGACTCGATAGAGTCAAACTACTAATCTCCAAAAAGCATTATGTTCTACTCTTGAATACAAATCTAGTTTGACTCCATAACTTAATTTCAAGTCTATAGAACCCATTTGAGATATCCTTACCTAATCATCAGCCTTACATTTTTGTTGTTTAATCATTATTGGCATAAATAGTTCTCACTCGGCCATTACAAGTGCCTGAAATTGCTCGATATTATCTACTTCAAAAGCTAATTTAGCTTGAACAAGATACTAAATTGGTTCTATATCCCTGGTATTTGTTAGATAATTTTTTTTCTATAGCAGAAGGCAGGAGACAGAGGGCAGCTAAACTGAAGGAAAAATCCTGCTTTGTCTAAATGTTAGGAAATTTCAATTTCCTAACAGCAATGGTCACTGTTAGAGAGTGAATGCACAAGCAAAGATTAATACAGCTTATCGGCTTAATATTCAGTATGTTCGGTAGGTTACGGCTCCCAGTTAAGAGTTTGCGGAGCGAATAATTAAGTATTGCCACCTTTTTATGTCGGCGACAGCCATTTCGATCTGCGATATATAAAGCATTTACGTTAGCGCCACTACTCTGCAAGAGGCAGCATGACAAACGGAAAGCTTTGCGTTAGTAAAACTCACCCTCCGCCTCGATTTAATATTCCTTTGACAAACAGTCTCTTATGGAACCAATTTGATAGCTATATAATCACTATTTACAAGTCTTGTAAGCATCAGTTTTGATAGAAAAATTAGCCCCCAAATTTAAGTTTACCTATTACTGACATTTTTTCTACTCCTGATTCCTGATTCCTGGCTTCTAAAAAACTTAATGTAGAAAATATCCACAGAATTAAGCAATAAGGTACGAGTTTCAAATACTTAAAAACCTGCCAATTACCTGGAATATTACAGAATTCAGAATACTAAGTAGTCAAGCCAAATGAATTGTATATTTGATGCTGCCTTTAAGTAAGTAATATCATGTCCGCTTAATTAGTTATAAAAAAAACTTTCTCCTCTTCCTCTTCCTCTTCTCCCTCCTGACTCCTGAATATTGACTCCTGAATATTGACTCCTGACTCTTGAGGACTCCCCAATTATTTATAACTGTTTATCCGGACATGATATAAGCCTAATTATTTTGGCTGTACTTATATACTTTATAAGTAGATTTTTTCCCCTATTCCCTACTTCCTACTCCTTGAAAAAGGTTAAATTAATTTGGCATAGGTACTTATTTTGATTTAGCTGGAAACTTGAAGAAGATTGTAGGTTTTAGCTTTGAGGTTAATAATTCTGTGAGTATGGGAATTAAACCCTCAGCAATTGTGGACACCATAAAAATTATCGGGTTTTAAACCCGATCGCTCGGAAGTGTTGGGAAAAATCTGCTATAGCTACATCGCTCCATTATATCAAATCCGGTTGAATACTTATTATATGGTTGGGGGAGATGGGGAGGTGGGGGGGATTAAAGGCTTGAAGTAATTATAGAATTCTCAACATATATTATATAATCTGATTCTATATTACTCAATCAAAAGAGCGTAGCAACGATAATTTCAAAGCATGAGTCAAACAAAGCGCTCATTAAAAACAGGACTTATATCAAGTCTGGTAGCATCGGTCTTTTCAAGAAATCAAAAATGTGTTAGCTGCGCCAACGAACGCAGCAATAAAGTATGGGTCAGGAAAAAGGAAGTAAGGGGTGTTGCTGAGTGGTAATGATTTTTAGATTAAGTATCAACACAAAACATAAGTTTTTCAATTTTACCTTCAGCTACTTACCATTACATTTCAGAAACGCCATTAAGGTGAGGAAATCCTCCTATTACCTGTTAGCTTTAAACCCAGATTTTTGTCAAACACTAAAAAACTTACTGCTATATTACATAGAAACCGAATTTATCAACGAAATTTCCTGATTTTAAAGACAATAATCAGGGTAAAAAACCCGGTTTCTTGGTTGGATTGCGTAATTCCTTAAAGAAATAAAACATTAGTAGTGTACAAGTAGTGATATTTTAAGAAAAGTCAAATAGACAAGTAATTATTGTTTCTTTGAAACAAAGGAATTGGAATAGTTTGATGTTAACCTGTTTCCTAGCTCAATCATCAAAGGGCAACCAATAAAAAATTTTTCTTGAACAGAACCTAAACATTTGAGAATATTAATTAAGCAAAAAATCTGTTTGGCCTGAAGTAGGTGGACAAAATTATTTGTGCATTTACTAATCGGTTATATTACTTTTACCTCTTGCCTACCTTTCCCAAATATTCAATTAATTTTGTCCAGGTAATACTTTAACTTATTTAGTATTTAGATCAAATGGCCTCTGAAGAGTTGAACAACACTCACCAACAAGCAAAAAAATGGCACTCTCAAAATCAGTGATTATAGCTGTAATCTACCATTTAGACTCTATACCTAATTTCGATTTTTAATTTTTAATGGTAACTAGTTCAGAATTCTTATCTTTTAGAGTAATTTTCCACATTCATTCCACAGCATTTCCACAAGCAAGTTCAATGTTTTCCACAGATTAAACAGAATTTTCCACAGAGTTCAACGACGTCATAATACTCTTGTAAATGTATTGGGGATTTTGTTCATTTACAGGTAAATTCCTTCATATTAGCCATTTATTATAAATTTTTGTTACAAAAAATGCGATGAAACACTGATTATTTCGTAAATCTTTTATTTATTTAAAGTAGGTTGTAATATTTCTCAACATTGACAAACCTACCCCCTCTTAATGCACAATGATGCGACATTGGTAGTTCAAAGTTAGTGGTTGATGGCCACAACTAGGGACTATGAAGAAGAAAAAATATTATAGAGAACCCTACTAAAGATGAACGTAACCGTTAGTATTCTGGCCGAAATTCCTGAAGCACTGCACGAATCCCTTAAAATCTACTTAGAAACCCACCCAGACTGGGATCAAGACCGTGTGTTTTCGGCAGCTTTGTCACTATTTTTGTTACAGAATGGAGATAGCGGTACACCAGAAACATCTCCTTATTATCGGCAAGCTGCTAGAGTTTACCTAGAAACTCTTTTCCAGCATCATGTATGAGCAGCATTTTGAAAAATTAGTGGTGGTATGAAGTGGCCAAAACAATTCCACTGCTATGAATGTTGCTAGTATTGTAGAACACTAAATTATGATGGTTACTGCAACTGTGATGAAATCAGGTTGTAGGAGAATTTTGAAGATGGGGTTTATAAGTGTTTGGGGAAAATTTTTTATGCATTTTCTGTGAGAATATTGAGAATATAGAGAACTAAAAAATTTTACTCGTGGTTAGCCCAGTTACTTAGGTCTTAAACCTGAATTAATAGGTTGTTGAAAAAAAATGATTGTGGTACAACAATCAGCCTGGGATAGTTCAAATATTGTACATTGTTCCTGAAAATTGGATTTAGGAATTGGAAACAACTTTCGTAGTATCTCAGACCTTAATTTACTAATTCGGTCTTAGAGATTCAATCTAAAGCTGTGGTGAAATTCCACAGCTTTAACTCATAACAGAACTGAATATTTAGGAACAAATGACTGAAGTTTTAGATGTCTTAGTCGTGGGTGCAGGTATTACTGGGTTGAGTTTAGCCCATAAACTGACAAAATTAAGTAACAATTCACCCTTGAAGATTTTAGTTGCTGAGAGCCAAAACCGAGTAGGGGGTAATATCACCACAGTTTCTCAAGGAGAATTCCTTTGGGAAGAAGGTCCGAATAGTTTTTCTCCCACACCTGAGCTTTTAAAGTTGGCTGTTGATGTTGACCTTAAACAGGATTTGATTTTTGCAGATCGCAAGTTACCTCGCTATGTTTACTGGAATGGTCAATTGCTACCAGTGCCAATGGGTCCAACGGCTATGCTAAAGTCTAAGCTACTGAGTGATTCTGGAAAGTTACGCGCCTTAGTTGGTGCTTTGGGTTTTGTGCCACCTACTGTTGGTATTGGTCTGTCTCAGCAAGGGGGCGAAGAAACTGTATCCCAATTTTTCCAAAGACATCTTGGGCTAGAGGTGATGGAGCGATTGGTGGAACCTTTTGTTTCTGGTGTTTATGCTGGAGACCCTAGTCAACTTAGTGCTGCTGCTGCTTTTTCTAGAGTGGCTCGAATGACCGATATTGGTGGTGGACTTTTGGCTGGTGCTGTTTTATCTGCCAAAAGAAATCCTAAGTCAAAGGTTGCTGCCGATCCTAATATTCCCAAGACTAAAGCTGGGGAGTTGGGTTCTTTCCGAGGTGGTTTGGAGGTATTACCAAAAGCGATCGCTACTTATTTGGGAGAGGCAGTAAAACTAAATTTGCGTCTCATTGGTATTCGTCGTACAGAAGAACAAACTTATATAGCAGAATTTTCTACTCCTAATGGTTCTAAGGAAGTAGAGACTCGTAATATTGTGCTGTCTACTCCTGCTTATGTTTGTGCTGAATTATTTAGACCTTTGCTGCCTGAAATTGCTTCTGCATTCGATGAATTTTATTATCCTACTGTTGCTTGTGTAGTTTTGGCATATCCTGTTTCTTCTATCAAGGCAAAGATAGATGGCTTTGGTAATCTGATTCCTAGAGGTCAAGGCATTCGGACTCTTGGTACTATTTGGTCTTCTGCTTTATTTCCTAGTAGAACACCTCCAGGATGGCAAATTTTTACTAATTTTATTGGGGGTGCAACAGACCCAGAAATTTCTCAGTTAGATAGTGAAGCGATCGTTGCACGGGTTCATCAAGACCTTTGTCAAACTTTATTAAAGCAGGATGCGGAACAACCAAAAGTTCTGGCGGTGCATATATGGTCTCGTGCTATTCCTCAGTATAATTTAGGTCATAATTCTAGGCTGGCTCAGATTAATCATGGCTTAAAATCTTGGCCTGGTGTATATATTTGTAGCAATTATATTGGTGGTGTAGCTTTGGGAGATTGTGTTCGTCGTGGTACAGAAGTAGCGACTGAGATTTATCAAAGTTTGCAGACTACAAAATGATTTTCACTCTGCCGAGGGGCTAAGATTTCTGAGGAATATCGGTCCGTTTCCTTTCCTTTCTTTCCTTCGGAATGCTACTTCAATAATTAATAATTTTCATGTCGGCGAGAGCCGAAACAATTAATAATTACCTCTTCTTAAAGAGAAGAGAATTGGTTAAAAGAAATTTTTTTCTTTTTTTATCCTTGAAAGGAGAGGCTTTAAACCTTAGTTTTTCGGTAAAAACAACGGAGTGGATGTTAGAGTTTCCTGTTAAATTAAAGATTATAACGAGAGGACTATGGAATTAGTAGTTTACTAACTAAAAGTGATGGCAAAAAAATTCCTAATCTGAAACGCTTTAACCAATTACACAAGAAACTGAAATTAAGTCAAAAATCTCTATCTCGTAACACAATGAGGATCGAATAACTATCAGAAAGCCAGATTTAAAGTAGCAAAAATTAACGCTCAAATTCAAGATTCAAGGTTTGACTATACTCATGAACTGACAATCCAACTAATCAATAGATAGGAAGCTATAGTAGTTTAACTTGACAGTAAAAAACATAGCCCACGAATCATAAATTAGTTAGAGAAATTAGTGACGCTAACTGGTCGGAATTACTCAGACAATTAGACTATAAAATTGATTGGTATGGTAGTAAATTAGTCAAATAAAAATTATCTCTAAATAGGGCTTACTGATTAAATATAAAAGCATTTACATATAGAGGCTTTACCCTTTGCGTGTGGTCTAAAAGTGCAAGCTTATTGCTTCCTGAAGCTGAAAATGTGAGGATTTTGAGTAGACAATAGTGGAAAAACTGAGGGACAATTGTTCCTACTACACACTCTGTAATTCTCCATTCCTTCTGACTCCTGACCCCTACCTTTACCCATAAGACTTTTTCAGCAAACCCTAAATATTTAGATAGTAAGATTGTCCTAGTGGTCTGTCAAGTTTGAATTGATGGGTATTTCAAAATTGAAAAGCTTATCAATCAAGACTTTTAAGAATTCATCACCCATCAAAATAAGTTTGACAGACCACTAGTTGCAACTCTCACCACGATCGCGACATCAACGCCAGTATAATTTTGGCTGCCGGGTAGGCAGTATCTAGGGGAACCGTTGGTAGGGTGACGTACCGTAGAGCGAGCTTTTAGCCAGGAAGAGATTCATTAATGGATAATGGATAATTACCTCTCCCTAAAAGGGAGAGGATTGACCAACGCCGAAAAAATTTATTCTCAAGGGGAGATTGGAGGCTAGCGTTTCGCTGCGCGACATGAAACGCGTTTGCGGAGCATGACCTAGGATAGCGTCCCGGAGGGAACGGAAACCTCGCCATCCCATCCTACGGACTGCTCCGCAAACGACCGCTTTTTTCCCCTTGAAAGGGGAGGCTTTTAACCTCAACTGTTCAATTATTTAATTATTTAATTATTTAATTATTTAATTATTTAATTATTAATTATCCTGTAAATCTACCTTATCCTGGTGCGAGGAAACAGAAACCTAGAGCCTCTTTCAGATGAGCTTTCCTAAGGTCATGCTGCGAAACGCTTTTCATGTCGCGCAGCGAAACATAAAGTTTAGAGACCCCTCAACATAGTGAAGTCTTGGTGTTGGAAGGATGTCAACTAATTATTAGACGATAGAATATCTAATTTATAACCAACACCCCTAACAGTCACAATCTTAGGCAGATTATCATTTTTATGCTCTAACTTTTTTCGTATTTGGCCAATATGCACATCGACGACCCGTTCATCTCCAACATATTCACAATCCCAAACTTCTTGGATTAATTCTGACCGTTTCAAAGCACGACCAGGTTTAGTGGCCAAGCAGTGTAGTAGATCAAATTCTAGCGCCGTTAAAGCAATTAACTCCCCATTAACAGTAACTTCTCTGCCAAGAGGGTCAATATTTAAACCTCCTACACTGAGACCTTCTGGCTCTGGGTTGGAAACTAATCTCTGGCGTTTTAAAATTGCTCTGACACGAGCGCCTAGTTCTACTAAACCGAAAGGTTTTGTAATATAATCATCTGCACCGTCTTTAAAACCTTGTAATTTACTGTCCTCATCTGCAAGACTTGTAAGCATTAAAACAAAGACATTTGTATTCCTTTGCATTTCTTGGCAAAGTTGAAAGCCGGTTGTATCAGGTAAATTTACATCTAAAACTACCAAGTCTGGTGCAAATTGATTAAATAATTCTAGGGCTGTTTTGCCATCTCCAGCAGACTCTACTTGATATTCTTGTTGACTCAAATACCGATGAATTAAAGTTCGGATTGCTGGGTCGTCATCAACCGCTAGGATCTTTGCATAGGTCATGACAAAAATCTTAAATATAAACTAATGTATTGTCAAACTAAATCGCTGTTTTCAATTCAGAATTAACAATGTTTTGACAGGGGAAAGGTTTTTTATTTAAAGACTAAATTATGATTTTGATGATTGCTAAAATATTAACTATCAGTCAAACCGTAAGTTAGTTGATTATGGTTATCTATTGATAAATAACAAAATTTTTAATTATCTTTAGACCATTGTTTATAGGTATCTTGGTAACAAGTTGATTTAACCTCGACAAAAGATTTGTGTTCTGCCCTATATTCTAGGTGTTAACTATGTAGTAGGACAACTCAAATACTTGGATATATAAAAGGATACACTTAGCTAATTGTATCATATTAAAGTAGTTTCCTCAAACCTAGTGTCATTCAGTCCTTGTTGAATAAAATGATACCAATTTATGAATATAACCTTTGACAGGAATAATTAGGATTATTATACTATCTTAATTTGATTACAACATCACTAAAATTTTAGGTAATAGATTACTAGGAGTTTGAGAAAGAGCTAAATTTTGTTCTTGTATTCGATACTTACTATACAAGGCAAGGTTTTTTATTTAAACACTAAATTATGATTTTGATGGTTGCTCAAAATTTAACTATCAGTCAAAGTGTAAATTATATCATATCCGGATGAACAGTTATGAATAATTAGGGAGTCCTCAGAACTCAGAAGTGGTGGAAAAAATAATATATCAGGAGGAGAGAGAAGGAGAAGAAAGTTTTTTGTTGGCGGAGCTGAACGGAGTTATATCCCTAATTAAGCGGACATGATATTAGTTTATCTATGGTTACTTATTGATAAATAACAAAATGTTTAACGAGCTTTAGACCATTGTTTATAGCTATCTTGGTAACAAATTGATTTAACCTCGACAAAAGAAAGATTTGTTTTCTAACCTATATTCTGGGTGTTAACTATGTAGCAGGAAAACTCAAATACTTGGATATATAAAAGGATGAACTTAGTCTATTGTATCATAATTAAAGTAGTTTACTCAAACTATAGTTATTTAACTTAAGAATGAAACACTTTAGTGTTTCTCAAGTTAGTAAGGTACAGTTGTGTTTCTGATTTTCTCTCTTGGTGCGCCTTCCCTTCCCTCTGTCGCCGACGCGGGGTCGCACCGCTATTCCCTGTTTCCCGAATTACTACTGTCTACTCCCTAAAACAAACTAATGCGCGTATCTCAACAGTATGGGAATTTCTAAGTAGGTAGGCACGAATAAACATCACTATGTAACAAAATGTTAAAGCAGTTGAAACCCTTGAGATTGCTTCCTTCCGCTCCGCTTCAGTCGCTGCGGACGTACTTGTAAATTTTTTCACCTACCTACTTATAATCTTAGTTTGATTACAACATAACCAAAATTTTAGGTAATAAATTACTAGGAATTTTAGAAAGAGCTAAATTTTGTCCTTGTATTCCATACTTACTATAGAAGGTACGGATAATCCTGATAATATAATTTAAATTTACACTAGCTTGTTCTTCTTGTATTTCATTAATATTAGTCTGGAGTCTGTCACTATGAGCTAGTAAGTGATAATCCAAAGCTGCTTCTAAATTACTAATTTGACTATCTTTGTCTAATGTGGTATTAATCTCTATAGCTATTTGATAATAGGCAAGTCCAATATTCTGATAAGTGGCCAGTAGATCGAAGGTAAGTTGAGAAGGAGAAAACTGTTGCGCAATAGTTAGAGCTTGGGAATAAGCAGCGATCGCTTCATGGAAAAGTCTACTCCGAATTTGATGTTCTTCAAATTGGTTAGCTAAATGCCAATAGGCGGTAGCTAAGTTATTTTTTGTTGCAGCATAAGCAAGGGGAAGATTTTCTGAAGTGCGATACTTGAGGGCGATTAGATAGGCATCAATAGCTTTGAGAATTAGAGTTTCTGATGCTTCTGTCTGAAATTGAGCTAAATTCCAATAAGCTATCCCTAGGTTATTTTGAATCATCCCATAGTTCAGGGGTTCGATTTCTGGGGTAAAGTAATCAATAGCTTCGGCATAAGCGGAAATTGCCCCTTGCAAATGCTCAACTTCTTGAGTATGTTGAGCTAAATTCCAATAAGCTGTTCCTAAATTATTTAAGGTTGTGGCATAATCTTGAGCATCAGCTACTTTATCTAGATAAAAGATGGCTTCCTGATAAGCTATAATGGATCTTTCCCAATTCTGTTGTGCCTCCTGATGGGTAGCTAAGTCTCCGTAAGCTAAACCTAAGTTTTTTTGTAATCTGGCATAAGTATCTTTTTGGGATGGGGTAATTTCACCCATAGCCATTTGATAGAGAATGATACTTCGCTCCAAATAAACTAATGAATCAGATTTACTGGATTTGATTTGACGAGATAACATCCAGTAGAGAGTAGCAAGGTCATTAAGAATGTCAAGAACAGGAATTTTGGATGAAGAAAATTGGCTGACATTTCCTGTATCTTGAAATGTCCACTCGATGACCATCTCATAAGCACGAATGGCAATAATTAGACTTTGCTCCGAGACTTCTCCTGTTAAGACGCGATCGCGATGAAAATCCCCCAATGTTTTATAAGCTAGAGCTAACTCTTGAGATGGATATTGAGATTTATTCAACTCCTGAATTTCTTTGAGGATCTGAAACTTTTGTTTTTCGAGGGAATTTTTTTCTTCTCCAGACTTTCTAGAAATTTCTGCCCATACTAAATTTGCCAGTTCCACTAATTCTAATTCTGGCTGTGGAATATTCTCCTGGTGTTGACTATAGTGAATAGGCAACTCTGGAAGTTTTTGTGGAGCGGGGGGAAGAAGATAAGCTTGAGAATTTTTTGATTCAACAGTATAAGACTTTTGTTCGAGTGCCATTAATGGTCTTACTGTGTTGATGGAAGGTGAGCTAGTTATTGATGGGGAGAAAGATAGAGGGTTTGTTTTGTTTGGGAATGATGATTTTTTTTGTCTAGGAGTTATGGGGGTGGGGTCTCCTTCAAATTCAAATATACCTGTGTGCCAATTCCAAAATTCTGGTGCTGACTGTTTGATGGTATTTAGCCAAGGTTTGGTTATCCAAAGTAAGATACTAGATTCTAATTTGGATAGATTTGTTTCTATTTTTTTGAGATTGCTAATAAATGACCATTGAACTGCTGAGGGTTGTTTGGTCAAGTTTTCTATTCCAATAATTTGAAATCCTAATATTTGATATTCTTCTGTTTTCTGAAATTGGGGATTTTCGGCAAACCATTGATTGATTTGAGTTACTGGATTAGGGTTACTTAGGTTTAAATTGAGTGTGACAAATAATATATGTTTATTACTGTTTTCTTGTTGTTCAGTGTAATCTATAGTATTTGTTAAGTCTGCTTGTAAATTTTCAACTATGCTATTTCTTAGCTGTTGATTATCACATACAGCTATAAAAACTTGACGGCGTAGATTTAAGGATAGGGCTTGTTTCAAGCGTTGATAGATTTGCCGATTCAATCTAGATATTGTTGGGGCATTAATGTCTATCACAGTTCTATTAGGGGGTAAGTTAATTTGAATAATATTGACTTGGTTTTCTGATATAAAAGTCAGGTATGATATGAATTTTAACCAGGCTATTTATAAAGACTTAATCTTCTTAGAAAATGTTTGTAAAATAAGTATTGAGAAACTTATTTATCAACTAAATATTAAAGCTTGAATAAGGCCAAGGGTTAAAATCCGGCTGCTTGATAGGCTATCGGTATTCATACTCCTAAAATTATGGTGAAAAATAGTTCTGTCTTCACCTATTCCCAGTTCCCAGTTAAGTATTCTTTATCTGCTTTTTTATATTTCCTGATATATTCAATCTCTTATACAATTTTCCGAGCTAGCTGTGTAGAATCAGACTTTTAGAATAAATCACCAACTTATTTATATTACCTGGTCATGCTTCTATTAGTTATATAGCAATTCTTATTCTGGTGAGGTAAAAAGGTCTAGGTTTTAGGGATCAACAGATTTGGTCACAGAGGACAGAAAAGAAAAAAAGTTGACCTTACTAACTTGGGAAAACCTTAATACTAAATTTTTCAACTTCCTTAGCCTGAGTCAGGACTAATACCATGTATCAAAAAAGAATGTTATGAATAAAAAGGATATAGCATTTCTCAAATTGGTGAGATACACAAATTTTCGATTTTAGGCAACAGCGAATAGGGAATAAGGAATAGAAAAAAATACTGTACCTCATTAATATGAGAACTGCTATAATTGAAAGACTTTAGCGAAAAATAAAGATTTAAAGGCTCTCTTTTCAGGCAGAAAAAAATTCCTTTTAACCAATCTTCTTCTTTTTAATAAGAGGTAATTATTAATTGTTAATAATTAATAATCGAAATGAAATTTTCCTTTAACTAAAAAGAGAAACTCAACCCTCATAAATAGTATTTAAGCTATTCATTCTGACTCGGTCTGACTAGACTTAGTCCTCCTAACTCCTATAAACAGCCTAACTATTTGTAGTGGACTGACACATATAAAATGGTGCGTTACGACGGATTGGTGAATTCCTTTCATAGTCTGAATTTAATCTGTCTAACGCACCCTACTGGACTGACACAGCTAATTTTGTGCATTAGAAAATGGGGGGATGGGGTGATGGGGTGATGGGGTGATGGGGTGCGAGAGGAAAAAAGCTAATTCACCATTTTAGGTGTGTCGGTCTACTACTAGACTGTTTCGACTAAAATAGTGCATTAGATTTGTCATTGCGAAGGACAGTGAAGCAATCTCCAGACACTTTTCTATTGCAAAATTTAAACTGAAACAGTCCACTACTAGAGCATTTCACCTAAAATAGTGCATTAGGCTTTTTGATAATCACCTTATCACCCGGTTATTACATTCCCCCACCCCCCCCATTTTCTAATGCACATTTTTAGATGAAACAATTCACTACAATTTTGCTATAAACAGCCTGACTATTTGTAGTCAACATTTATCACGCCTGGTATAATTTTCATTCATTGGAGTTATTAGATCCAAAATAAAAACTAGACTCCTGAAACTTCAGGAACCTAGTTCACTCTTTGAATAATTTTTACTAAAAATTTAAGCTGATACAGAAAAAGCTACAAACATCAAACTACCTACTAATACAACTCCTAAAACTCCTAAAATAAGATAGTTCATCTGTTGTTTCTGATCTGGAGCCTCAGCTTGATAAACTTTTGGCTCTTGAGCAAAATTATTTAAACGTCCACCTTCTTCTGTTGTATATGGCATAATTAAAGACCTTTTTTCCTTATTATTTCTTAACTATTACCTAGACTAACAGAAAATTCGCGAAAATAGGAAATTATTACTAGAGATCGGGAGTGTTAATCCTTCCAGTCAAAGGCGAAGAGGCAGTCGCATAATCTTTTTTCGGTATTCTCCCAGCTAGATAAGCTAAACGACCTGCTTCTGTGGCCATTCCCATTGCTTTAGCCATGACAGGTGGATTTTTGGCCAGAGCGATCGCTGAATTAATTAGTAAAGCATCGGCTCCCATTTCCATTGCTTGAGTTGCTTCACTAGGAGTTCCTATTCCTGCATCAACTACCACAGGAACAGTAGAATTGTCAATAATTATGGAAATATTGGCTGCATTTTGGATTCCCTGGCCCGAACCTATGGGTGAACCCAAAGGCATAACTGTGGCACAACCAACTTCTTCAAGTCTTTTAGCTAGTAGTGGGTCAGCATTGATATAGGGTAAGACAGCAAAACCTTCTTTAATTAATTGTTCTGCAGCTTGTAATGTACCTATGGGGTCTGGCAATAAATATTTAGGGTCGGGAATAACTTCTAGTTTGACAAAATTATTATCTTCTTGGCCTAACAATTTTGCCATTTCTCTGCCCAACCTGGCTACTCTAACTGCATCTTCGGCCGTTTGACAACCAGCAGTATTGGGTAACATCCAGATTTTTTTCCAGTCTATAGCTTCTGCCAACCCTTCATGACCAGGAGCTTGAGTTTGTACCCTTCGTACTGCTACAGTGACGATTTCACATCCACTAGCCTCAATACTTTGCTGCATTGTCTCCATAGTTGGATATTTGCCTGTTCCTGTCATCAGACGGGAGGAGAATTTTTTACCTGCAATAATGAGAGGTTGTTCTAGGGTTTGGGTAGTTAATTTTTCTGCTATTTGCATTGCTTAATTGTGATGTTTACAACTATTTTAACTTTCAATTTACTTGGTTAAGTTGAAGCTTGTAATTTCTTTTTAGATTTCAAATATTGTAATTTTGATTTAAGATGAGGTATAAAATTTGGGATTTTTAGGAAGTAGGCAAACACGAAATATTAGTAAATTTTGACATCCTTGCTATTTTGTTTGTGCTGTCGGAGATGCCCCAAGAAATATGGTGGTAGGCATTAAGATTAGGAAAATTTTCTGTTACCAAAAAATTTAAAGAATAGATAAAAATTTGAAAACTATTAAGGCTGTTGCCTGTTGCCTGTTGCCTTTTTACTAGATTTTCTGTTCACGCTCTATATCGGATTGCTATATATAGTAGTTCTGAATAGGTTGTAATTTTGATCGAGCGGGGTTTGGTCTCCCAACCCGAACTAATACCAATTACCAAAAGTAATGCTATACTTGAGCTATACTTCAATAGTCAAATATTTACCAAGATTCAAAGTCTGTTTTTGACAATTATTAGTCGGTTAGTGTAGATTATTCCTACTTTTACCTCTCTCCTCACCTCCCACACTCCCCACACTTTCCCACCCAATCAGGTATAGCAAGATTTTTGAGAAATGGTATAAGAGGGGATTTGTCAACCAAACCCCCACAGTTTTTTTCACAAATCATTTGGGATGGCTATGGAACTAAGAAATAGAAAAAAAATAGAAAAAATACTATGTAATAAAATTTTGAAACACTATTGATGATTAACCATAAGCGCCATGAGGTAGAAATCCTAAGAGTCTTTTCAATCTTTCATCTGCTCCTTCATAACAATGACTTGGCATCTGATAATTCATAAATGGAGCATATTTATGTCCAACAAATCTTTTGCCATAAGTAATCTGTGTAATGTAGCGAGTGGTTGAAGACGAATTTCTAGAACCTCTATGCCAAACTTGATTGTTATAGCAATCGAAGCAAAGGTTAGGACGTTAACTTAACAGCATAATCAACTC
>NZ_JBNHEP010000049.1:0-30120 GCF_050015995.1 Dapis brunnea BLCC-M229
TTCTCATCCTCTTGATTTTTCTCTCCTCGGAATAAACCAGAAGTAGTCAAGCCAAGATTTTACTTAATTTTTCTGGCAAGATTTTCTGAGTTTCTCATCCTCTTGATTTTTCTCTCCCTAAAAGGGAGAAGTAATTATCCATTATTCATTATCCATTATCAATTAATGAAACTCCCCTATTTCCTTTTTCTTAAGAGGAATAATGTTATACAAGACCTACAACTTTGAGCATTTGATTCAGTGAATCTAAATTCACCAAAATATCTTCCACTAGGGAACTTTCATACATTATATTTCTAATCGGATAACAACTAAATGTTTCACCAATTAGAAAGTAATGTTCCAATCCTAATAATCGGCTAATATGCCAATAATAGTATCTGAGATAGTGGGGTGAGAAAAGTTCAATAACTTTTGTCCCTGGGTTAGAGAATACTATATTTGTTAGACCACTTCCATGAGGAGCGATTATAATCTTGGCATTGGCAAAAGTGACAATCTGATTTTCTAGAGACATTGACTCTGGAGTAACATAGGTAAAACCAAACTGGCATAATATATTTACTACCTCTTCTTCGTTCATTACCCGGCGATACCTAGCATTACTCCTGCCTACATATATTCTTTCTGATAACTCTGACCTATTAATATTTATATCTTTGAGAAATTCTTCTCTGAGAAATTTTAATCCCCACGGTTGTAACCATCCCAGATAACTAGGATATGAAGGGACGATTAATTCTTTTGCTTGAATATGAGGATGGCGATCGCTTGCTAAAATTTTCTCTTCTCTAACACCAAGACTTTTTAATGTTTCCCGTTGAAAAGGTTGTTGATGGTCATTAATTACAAACCAATCTATCTCTTCTAAATTTATGCCCTGACGTAATATCTCTATTCTAGGCAGCAGGTCTACCATCCAATGAAAATAGACATTTCCTGACAATACCGATAATACTGCTACCTTACCATTAATTTTCTCTAGGGGGGGTAGTTCTTCTAGGTCAAATATCTGATGTTGACTTGGGTCATGTTTTGTGCATCCTGGTAATGGAGATGGATACTCTCTAGACAAATCTGCCAATAAATAGTTATCTGGAGTCATAATAGCAATGCCGTAACATAGTCTCCAGTAATTTTTCTTGGGCATTATCCAAGCTTTTCCCGACTGTACTATAGTTACGAAGGTAGAACTCTGGGAAAGTTTCTGAAAGTAGTAAAATCCTGGTTTATAATTTTTTCTATCTTTTGTCAAGGAAAGTATGTTTCCCTCCTTACTTACAGACGTTAGAGATTTACTTCCCCCCTTCAAAAGGGGGGTTAGGGGGGATCTTTCCTGGGGAGTTAAAGATTTAGTTTCCTCTTGTTGAAGGGGAATTAAAGAGTATCTTTCCTGAGTCAGCAAATCAATATCTTGACTAAACTCATCCTGAACGCTAAGACTATATACCCCTTGAGCAAGAGACTTCGGGTTAAACCATTCATAGATTTGCTTTAAACATCCACTACAATTTAACCCTTGACAATCTAAATCTTTCTTCCTATTTTCAAAATTTACCTTAATAGGAAATTTTACAGATTCTTCTCTACATTCTGTTGCTAATTTTTCTAATCTTACTTCTTTATATCGTTTGTGATAATTCTTGCCATCTAATTTCTGCAACCAATCTTTTGTAGATAAATATAATCCTTCTAATTTTTGATAGGGCAGAAAATCATTATTTAATATATTTGGAGCTAATTGTACTTTTGCCGATAAAACTTTACTGTAATCATCTATTGCCTCCTGCCATCTCTGCTGTTTTTCCAGAACCTTACCCAACTCAAAGTAAATCTTTGTCGTCTGATCAATTCTATTTTCAGTCAGTAAAATTTGCAGAGCTATTTGATAACTAATAATTGCTGAATTTAACCGTTTTTGTTTAACAAGACTATTCCCTAATAACCAATAAACATCTGCCGAACTTGGTTGAATTTGTAACGCCCTTTGATAAAAATATTCAGCAGTTTCATAAGACCCAATTTCCATCAATACATTGCCAAAATGAAGATAATATTTTAGCAAATATTGAGATATTTTCTGATACTGCTGCTGAGAAGTTTCCGAAGAATTTTCTAACTTAAGCAGCTCCTTGAAAAAATTCAACCCAGCCACTTTAGTCAAATACAATTCATCTAAATTTCTACTTTCAACACTCTTTAACCTAGCCTCCAATAACAGACAATACTTATCAAAAAAATGATTATTATAAATCATCTTTTGCAAACAAACAAAAGCCTCATTCAACTTACCTATAGTCATCAAAGAAAAAGCACAGTCACTATAGACTAATACATTATCTTTTTCTCCCTTCAGTCTAATAACCTCTTGAAAATATTTTACCGCCGATTCATGCTCCCCAATAATTTGTAATGCTTTGCCTAAGTTATAATGCGCTTTGATCAAATTAGGTTTTAATTCTATAGCACGATAATAAGCAGCGATCGCCTCTAGAGGATTTTTCTTTAATAAAGTAAAACCAAGATTATTATATAAATTTGGTGAATCAGGTTTTAATACCACCGCCTCTTTATAAACTTTAATCGCCTCTTCTGTTCGATTCATATCGGCTAAAACGCCACCTAAATTATTATATGCTTCTACAAAATCTGGCTTTAATCTTATTAACTCTCTATAAACATCAACTGCTGCTTGATAATTTCTTTGCAACTCTAAAACTATACCCAAGCTTAAATAAGCCTTCAGATAATTCGGTTTCAGAATAATCGCTGTTTCATAGCAATTAATCGCACCTCCCAAATCTCCATATTGATGCTTTATATTAC
Source organism: Dapis brunnea BLCC-M229 (assembly GCF_050015995.1). Lineage (NCBI taxonomy): Bacteria > Bacillati > Cyanobacteriota > Cyanophyceae > Oscillatoriales > Microcoleaceae > Dapis > Dapis brunnea. The sequence continues at coordinate 2,827 of NZ_JBNHEP010000049.1, forward strand.
CTAAATTATAATATACCTCCGGCCATTTTATTCCTAAATCAATTGCTTTTTCATATTGATTAACTGCTTCAGCAAACCACCTTTTATGACTATACAACTGACCAAGAAAAGCATGAACTTCTGCATATTCTGGCTTAATCTCCAAAGCTTTTGTATAAGCAGACATAGCTTCATCAAAATTATCTTCTGCTTCGTAACTTTCCCCTAATATTCTGTAAGCATCAGCAGAGTTTGGTTGTATTTCTAAAATTTGTTTACAGGTTGCTATTGCTTGACTTAATTTACCTTCACTCAAGTATGATCTTGCTAATCTGAGATGTTTTTCTATTTTCATCCTTAGCTATCAATGAAATTTTTCTCTGCTACTAGCATAAAATTATTATGTCATAACATTTTTATCTATTCCTACGGAACGAGAATTACTACTCCCTACTTCCTATTTCCTTTCCCCCGTTCCCTATTTCCTTTCCCCCGTTCCCTACTCCCTACTTCCTATTTCCTTTCCCCTGTTCCCTATTTCCTTTCCCCTATTTCCTTTCCCCTGTTCCCTGTTCCCTGTTCCCTGTTCCCTAAAACCAAAGAATTTTGTACCTCACGAATATGGGAATTGCTATAGTAGCTTTGCGTAAGTCCTGACCATTTTATACCAATTCCCAAAAGTAATGCTATGCTTGGGTAACACTTCAGTTATTAACTACTTAACAGAGGCATAATTACCTTTTTGCCAATTTTAGCCAAGTTAATGTTAATTATTCTTATGTTGTACAGACGTTGCATGAAACGTCCCTACCTCCCCTACTCCCATACTCAAAAAAGTATAGAAAAGTTTTTGAGAAATGGTATTAGTTGTGTCACTCCACTGCAAAATTTGTAGAGCGGTGGGGCGGTTCATCTGATTAAATGTTTGGCCTCATTAAGTTAACTATAAGCCGCTCCTACTATATAAAACGAAAATAAAATTCCCCCCTAAAGTTAGGAGGGACTCAGTCTCTTCATTCTTGGGTTATACCCATATTTAAAACCAGATTTATTAATAACTAGACTTAGAAGATTTCAAAGTCAGTATTTTGTAATGGGTTATCAGCATCATATACAGTATTATCAACCCGAGCAAATTGATTTTCATCACCAATAGTAGGTGTTGGGTTGTAGTAGACTAAACCATTTGTAGGGTCATAGATAATTACTGCTGGACTTATTCCATCAGTTGCAGGGTTAAAGTTCTCAATTACGTCAAACTGGTTAGCTGCCACTGGATCGCCACTAGGTGTACCTGTTAAAGCGTTAAATCTTGCATCCTCTGGAATTAGGGGGTTAGCAGCTAGAACTATCCTATCTCCTTCATCCCTATTAAAGTCTGTCAGGGTGTCAACTCCATAACTACCATCTGCACTATAGAAAAAGAAGAAATCATCAGCTCCAGCGCCACCTGTTAAAACATCATCTCCTCTTTCTCCTGATAGGAAGTCATCCCCTATACCACCATCTAGACTATCAGTACCTTTACCTCCTTGAAGAGTATCACTACCTGCATTACCCTCTAGGAAATCAAGACCTGAATTACCTATTACTAAGTCATCTCCCTCTCCACCACTTACTATGTCATCTCCGCGATCGCCGAAGAGAATATCGTTGCCTTCGCCACCGTCTACAGTATCATTATCTCTACCACCTCTGAGACAATCATCTCCTGCACCTCCTAATATGGAGTCATCTCCTCGGTTACCTTGGATGGAGTCGTTGCCAGTACCACCAATTGCAGTATCAGAACCTTCACCTAATACAACTACATCATCACCAGGACCTGCTGACGCGAAGTCATCACTAGACAAAGCTGAAATATTATCAGAACCACTTGTTCCTGCAAGACGATCTTCTCCTGGAGTTCCGACTCGGACACGTCCCCCATCATTGACATCCGGGTTAGGTACATCTACTGATGGTGTAGTTGGGTTTGGTATTACTACTTCAGTCACTTACTTACCTCGTTTTTTAGAATTTACTATTGCTAATTTATCTGTAATTTGCTCAAAGAGCTAATTTTTAGATTCTGTATAGATGGCCTTTTTGTTCATTTATATCTTCGTTTATAGGGAAAAATTAACCCTTGTAAACTTAGGACATTACAAGTATAATGATTGTTCCCTTTTATTCAAACGTTCTTAGAAGCCTACAATAATCTGTAAAATCTACAATTATCTGTTCTATTCCCTATTCCACTGGAAACGTCGGCCTTATCCAGTCCACAAGCTGTCATGATCGATACGTCGCCAATACGACGGATCTCCTAGACCGCCATAGCTAGATTCAAGCTAGCACTTAAGTCTCACACCCAAATGAAATTGCAGTATTCGCATTGAAATACAAGCTCCGATAAAGACATATACTGTTTCACATTTCCACAGCTAGAGCAAGTCTTGGAACCAGGGAACCATTTATCAACAATGATTAGCTCACAACCATATAACTTACACTTGTACTCTAGCTTTCTACGGAACTGATAAAAACCCATATCGGCACCCACCCCTCTTGCTCCCCTCCCAGGAGGGGATTGGGGTGGGTTGTGATTAAGTGCCAAATAAGTAGTTAATTTATGTAATGTATCCTTTCTGATATTGGCTATTTTGCTATGTAGTTTGGCTATCTTAAGTTGAGCCTTTTTCCAGTTGTTAGAGAACTTAGTTTTATGTCGGTTTAAATATTGCAACCGAGAGAGTTTAGCTTCAAACTTTCGGTAAGATTTAGCTCCTTCAAATACTTCACCAGTAGATAGGGTAGCTACAGATTTTACACCTAAATCTACACCAACTACATCTACTGACTTATCAGTATTAGATGGTTCTGTTTCTATCTTGAAACTAATGAACCAACAGCCAGCTTTTCTGCTAATAGTTACAGACTTAGGGGTAACATTATCTGGCAATATTTCAATTTTTTTTACCCAACCAATTCGAGGTAGTTTTATCTGACCCACCCCTCTAGCTCCCCTCCCAGGAGGGGATGGGGGTGGGTATTGAACCATCAAAGTGAAGCTATCATCTCTACCTTTTTTCTTGAATTTAGGCTGACTTGAAATGAGCGAAAAACATTGTTTCCAAGCTTCTGATAAATACCTCAAAGCATATTGAGGAATGCACTTAGACACTTCATAATACCAAGAGTTATTAGGCTTAACCATTGCTCCCAAAAGCTTATGTAAATCAATAGCAATAGGAAATTTAAGTTGACTATAGCAATCCTATCTGATTTGTAAAATTTATCCAGAAATATTCTTGCTGTATCTAAGTTTCAAGCCGATTACTGTTCACGAATGATTTAGGATTGCTATATCAGGATTATGCTGGTTATGATTCAAGATATTTATGGTTAGCCATAATCCCCAATTATAAGCATGAAGGACTACACCAGCGTGTTTAGCTAGTAAGGTTTTTTGCTGATTATTTGGGTGTAACTCAGTTTTGAATCCTAGTAGCATGAAATAGATAATTAGAGATTATGGCGTTGCTGATGTGTGGGTATGATTTGTATTTATTGGCAATTGCTAAATTATTGAATAACAAATACTTAAGATTATTCAATTTTTATTTTCATACCTTGATTCAGCTACGCCGAGATTATTATAGATAATTCCAGATTATAGACAACAGTTAAAAACTCTTACCTGATTAGATAATTCCTCTTTCAGGGAGTTAGGACAGGAAGTTTTATGCTGCAACAGATACATTTTTTAGAAAGTTCTAAGTCATGTACTGTTTAGCATACTTTTGCATCTTTAAGACGATATTTGATGATCTACTGGATAAATTCGAGTAGATTATTTAGAGGATATGCTAATCAGGTTAAAACCTTGATTATAATTTTCCTCTACCCTAGCACCAATAAATTTGCAACTCCTTTAGGCAGTGTTAATTGTCACTACTCTCTCAAGTCCAAGACTATTGAGGCTACTTTTTAGTATTAGTCGATTCAGTCAATTTAAATAACAACCTGCTAAGGGATGGGCTAATAACAGAGTCCATTACACCGAATTAACTTTTTCAATTAATTACCATTTAACTGAAATATCCCAAACCTATCAGGTTTTCACCATGTTGTTAAAGGTCTTTGTCTTTATACAAATTAGAGCATATTTGACTACAGTTTAAAAACCACCTTAGGGTTTTGCTTCCACCACATTAATAAATATAGTGGTTGAAAAACTTTCAGGAGTTTTTGATAATATTCTTTGAACAATAAATATGAACATTTTAAAGTCTATCATAGTCTTATTGATTGTCAATTCCCCAATTTACGGATTCATCTAAATTTTTCTGGGAACCAATTTTAAATTTACTCCGTCCAATACAATATTTTTTAGATTGTAAATTTGTATTTATTATGGTTAACTTTAACTGGATACTAAATATTTAATCAAATAGTTAACCATAACAATGTTGCTTAATTTTTTCAAGTGATATTTTTACTGAAAAAAAGGGTTTAAAGCCTCCCCCTTTTAGGGGGACTTTTTGTGATAGTTGGGAAAACCTGATTCAAATAAGTAGTTAGGTAAAATTAAACCTAATGTAATTTCAGCAAGTAAATTTCCCAAAACTATTCTGAATAAAGACTCCTAAGTCCTAACTGCTCCACTTGAAAATTACAGCATATTTCGGGCAAATGATGTACAAGGTAAATGATGAAAATATTGTAGTGCGGACATCTTGCCCGCGATGGGTGTACCTCATATACAGTGGAAAGCGCTGTAAGAATGAAAATAATTTGAAAATACTCTTGCCATAACAAAAAACATCTGTTATAATAATTATCTGTTACCCAAGGAGAGGTGGCTGAGTGGTCGAAAGCGGCTCACTGCTAATGAGTTGTACGGGAGAACCCCGTACCGAGGGTTCGAATCCCTCCCTCTCCGTAGAATTAAATAGGTAAATTAACTAGCTATTAGCTTTCAGCATGACCCAGGAAATGCTTCCTTCCCAAATAGCTTTCAGCTAAACATAACTCATGTTTCAGTGTCCAACGCTGATCAATTTTTAACCCCACCCTTTAAGAGTGGTATCTTGTGATGCCAAGATTTTGGCAGATTTAATATCAAATCCGGTTGAATACTTATTATATTGTTGGGGGAGATGGGGAGATTCGGAGATGGGGAGATTCGGAGATTCGGAGATGGGGGGATTGAAGTAATTATAGAATTATCAACATATATTATATAACCCGATTCTATATAACCCCTATTTAACTTTCCCTATTACTAAACCAAAATTTTTCCAGCTCCACACCTCCTGACTTCTTACTCCTTAGCCCTAAAAAACTTAATGTTTAGGAAGATACCAAATGGGTTATATAGAGCGCTGAAACTTAAGTGTTTTGCTCACAATTTTTTCATTGCCTCCACAAACTTTTGGGAAATATAAGGTAATATTCTCTGATTCCTACTAATCTCTTTGCCCTCTGTAAATACAACTAAGAGATATGGCTGAAGATTTGGTAACTCTATATAAGCAAAATTGTGACGTGCATAAGTATCTACAGTTCCCATAGACCATACATAAGCATTTTGAGGAAGGCTCTCATCTAAGAACCCTATAGCTTGGCCTTTAGTTACATCTTTTGCATCTTCTTGGCTAGGATTTTTCTTTAACAAATTCATCATTTTCTCTGAAGCTTGACGGGATACTGCAATCCCACCAACAATACTATGTAATAAACGAGCTGTAGCATTAGTTGTGAGTATATTCCGATTTTCCATCAATAGTCCTTGAAAAATCCGTTCTCGGCCATAAGGCCCATGAAACCATGTTTTTTGATTCACATTAATGGATTTTAATTCAGGCCACTTGAGAGATTGAAAATAACGGTTGACAAAATTACGTTGATATTTCCAAGTTTGAAAAGGTCCAGGTGATAATTCAGGTCCACTGGTAGTTCCGGTTAAAACATCCACAACTAGACCAGTGGCATCGTGATTTGAAGAAAGGATCATATCTCGAATTGCTCTTTCTAACTCTGGTGAAGTTTTGACCATTCCTTTCTCTAGCCACTCATAAATAGCTACAAGATAGAATAAATGGACTATTCTTCCAGAATATATCCGCTCATCACCGCGATCGCTCCAACCACGCACTTGCTTTTGCCAAAATTCTGTGGCATTCTTAAGATTTATGGCTCTTGGTGAATGGTAAACTAACCAAGTTATGGCAATTTGCTCACAAGTTAGTTCTGAAAATTCTAACTTGGTTGCTTCTATAATGTCTTTACCCAGGATATTTAACTGTTCATCTTTATCAAAGAAGGTCATATAGAAAAGGAAAGTTAATAGTGAAGAATTAGATAATATTCGGAAAAAGGAAAAAATGTTTACCTAATAATATACGAAATCAAGGGTTAGTTTATATATATTTTTTTTTATCTCTCGGACGAGAGAATTATTTTTAGCTAATTATTCTCCTGTGATTTTAAATCAGGGATGTTTTAAGGAATACTGATTTTAATAAAAAGTGGTAATTTATATTTCTAGCAGTCCTAAATATTATGTAAAAAAATCACAAATTTATATATACAAAATTTGGAACTATTACCCTTTTTTCCTTTTGTCTGGATATTTTCTCAAGAACCCAAATATGATTGCTATCGTATTTTTAATTAAGTCTGGAATACTTGATTGAAAGGGCTGAAAAGTTTCTCTGTATTCCATTATTATTTAAAATGACTATATCTAAATTTCCATTAGTGACTAATTATAAATTATTTAATACTATTGAGTACCAATGTCAGGCTAATATAAATATTTATGAGTCTGATAAATGTGATTCTTTGGCAACTCAAGCAGCAAGTGGACGACATTTACAAATCATTCAGTCTCAGGAAAAATCTCCCAATGCAATTATGGTAAAACTTCTAGAGGATGACTATCCTGGGTGGTTACTAAATAAAGACTTTGACAAGATTCAACCTGCATCAACTGTTTACGAACCTCACATTTTTAATGATGCTGAAATTAGAGATAAGTTACCAGAAGTAATTGCTTTTACCTATAAAGCTATGAATACTCCTAATTATTATCTTTGGGGAGGGACAGTAGGGCCTAACTATGATTGTTCTGGTCTAATTCAAGCTGCTTTTGTTTCTGTTGGTATCTGGATACCCAGAGATGCTGATCAACAGGAAGCTTTTTGTCAAAAAATTTCCCTAGACAAATATGAATTAAACGATCAACTTATAGTCGGAGACTTGGTGTTTTTTGGCACTGGTGAAATAGCAGATCATGTAGGATTATACCTGGGAGAAGGACGTTATATTCATAGTTCTGGAAAAAGTCAGGGTCGTAATGGTATTGGAATTGATGTATTGTCTGAGGAGGGGGATGAAGTTAGTCAAAGATACTATCAACAATTTCGGAGTGCAGCAAGAGTAGTTAGGAGTTATGGAAATACTAAGTAGGTTGAGGTTAAAAATGGTCTTATCATAAGGCAACAGACAACATGAAAGGGGTTTTGGGCAATTTGACTTTAGAAGTATTAGGTTACCTTATCTAGCGATCGCTTTTATTGTGACAATTATGGCTTATGTATGGTCGGGAGGAGTCTGGATAAGTCATCACAAAAAATAAATTTTGTTATCTATCCGGTACTCTACAATTCATGGCACTCCTTTTACTTTAACTTACTATTATCAAGGTTCTGCACCTATATATTTCAAGAATAGGAAAGAAATAGATAAATCAAATCTTCAAGCCGATTTAAAAAATTGGGTTGAAAGTTTACCTCCTACATACTCACGTATATGGTTTATCTATTATGGAGGAGATATGAACATTTTTAAATCTGTATTTGCAGAGCAATTTACAATTGAATCACAGGAAATTATTGGTAATGCAAATATATTATTGCTGATTCCTAAGTTGGATAAAAATGACTACTAGGATGTTAATGTCTGGAAAACAAACAAATAAACTTTGTAAGGATTCAGTTATGAGCACTTATGCATAAGCTTTGAGAATAAAGTTTTAATTTTAGCTCAATTTATCAATTACTTTTACTTCCTCTAAAAGCAATAGCTGATGGCTGAATACTTACACAATTTAGAGGGGAAAGGCAAAGAGTTAGCAGTTATAAACCTAGTCAGTTTTGTACTTTATGAAAAAAGTTTTGTCGGCCATTAAACCTTATCTACGATGGGTTATTTTAGGATTAACTCTATTTTTTCTAGCTAAAACTCTCAAAGACAACTGGGAACAAGTGCTAGAAATTAGGATTAGTGATTCTGGGTGGGTAAGTTTAGGAATTGCTTTTATCATCACAACAATGGCTCATGTCTGGTCGGGAGTGGTCTGGTTTTGGATTCTTAAAGAGTTTCATCAAAGAGTTAATTTACGGTGGGCAATTAGAGTATATCTTGTGACAAATATTGCTAAGTATTTGCCTGGAAATATTTGGCATTTCTATAGTCGAATTAATGCAACAAGAAAAGTAGGAATACCTGATGAAATTGCCATTTTAAGTGTGTTAATAGAACCACTTTTAATGGCTGCGGCAGCTTTAGCGATCGCTTTATTTGGTTCCACTCAAGAAAGTTTATTTTTGCAAGTTATTTGTTTTTGCATAGTTATTTTTAGTGTTCATCCACGAATTTTAAATCCAGTAATTAAATATTTAGTTAAAATTAAATTAAAAGTTAAAAAATCTGATTCAGAGGCAGCTACTCAATTAAAATTAGAGCGCTATCCCATCAAGCCTTTTGTGGGAGAAATTTGTTTTGTATTGATTCGAGGTTCAGGATTTTTATTGACTATATTAGCTTTCAATTCCATTGAATTGAATCACGTTTTTTTTATATTTAGTGCGTTTAGTTTAGCCTGGTTATTAGGTTTAGTTGTGCCAGGAGCGCCTGGAGGTGTTGGGGTATTTGAAGCAACTGCTTTAGCTTTACTAGAGCAGAAATTTTCTCCTGGTATTGTGTTAAGTGCTGTTGCTTTTTATCGCTTGATTAGTGTTTTAGCTGAAACTTTTGCTGCTGGTTTAGCTTGGTTGGAACAAAGAAGGAAGAAGGAAGAAGGAAGAAGTAGGAAGTAAGAACTTAATAACGTAGAAAGTAGGAAGTAAGAAGAAGGAAGAAGTAGGAAGTAGGAAGTAGGAAGTTAATAACGAAGGAAGAAGTAGGAAGTTAAGTTATTGTCATCAGTTTTTATTATTTCAGGACTTACACATAACCATTATATATGTTAGGGTTTAACGGTTAACGGCCGTTAAACCCTACAAATTGTGTATAGTTCCATCTTTAATGCGTAATACCAATTACCAAAAGTAATGCTATACTTAGGCGACACTTCAGTTATTAAGTAATTAACAACCAGTAAATAACTTTTTTGATAATTACTAGCTAGTAGTGTATTAATTATTCTTGTTTTTACTTCTCCCCTACCCCCCTACTCTCTGATCCCTTTTAACCAGAATCAGGCAAATTTTAACAATTTGTTACAAAATATAGGAATACAATTTACTTAGGGTGACTGAATTGTGAAAGTATTCCGAACACTTGACCCTCAGCAGCAGCGCAGTCTAATGATTTTATTCTTGGCTGGCTTATTATTTTGGTCAGGTATAACTACCTTGCTGCCTACTTTACCTCTTTACCTAGATCATATTGGAGGCACAAAACAACAAATTGGTTTTGTTATAGGTTGCTTTGCTGTGGGGCTATTGCTATCACGATTTGTTTTAGGGCCACTAGCTGATAGGAAGAGTCGAAAGTTGGTTCTGATGGTTGGCACAAGTGTAGCAGCGATCGCCCCACTCGGCTATTTACTACTCAAGTCTTTTCTTTTGTTAATGGTAGTTCGTGCTTTTCATGGTATTAGTATTGCTGGATTTACAATTGGTTATAGTGCTTTAGTTGCTGACTTGTCTCCTCTTGGTCGCCGGGGAGAATTAATTGGTTATATGAGTTTATGTACTCCAATAGGTATGGCTATTGGGCCAGCAATAGGTGGTTTTTTAGTAGCAGCTACTGGCTATGTGCCTTTATTTGTGGTTTGTTCTACTTTAGGAATGATGAGCTTATTATGTAGTTGTCTAGTTTGGGAACCACATTCAATAGTAGAAAAAAATTCCCATTCCCATCAGTTTGAGAAACAAAAGTTCTGGCAAATATTAGGGAGTCGTAGAGTTTTGGTTCCTGCTTTTGTTATGTCGATGGTAGGTTTAATATCTGGTACAACTATTACTTTTCTGCCACTGTATATTCAGGAAAGTAATATTGCTCTGAATGCTGGACTTTTTTATACCGTAAGGGCGATCGCTAGTTTTATCATGCGTATTTTTACTGGGCGAGCTTCTGATAGGTTTGGCCGTGGCGTTTTTATTAGTGGGGGTCTGGTATTTAGCTTATTGGGTATGTTAACCTTGTGGACTGCAAATACTAGCAACATGGTTTTACTAGCAGCTATTTTTGGGGGGTCTTCTGCTGGTTTAGTTTTACCAATGATGATTACTTTGATTACTGACCGATGTCCCCCAGATCAAAGAGGTAAGTTTTTCTCTCTTTGTATTGGTGGGTTTGATTTAGGATTAGCTATAGCTGGACCTACTTTCGGTCTTGTTGCCGAACAACTGGGTTATAGAGGTATGTTTGCTGTTGATGCTTGTCTTGCTTGTATAGCAATAGCTATATTTATTACTTTGTCAAACAAAGACTTGCCCCATTCCATCAGATTTGCTTTTGGTCAGGGGCAAGATACTTATTCTGTTAATCATTAATACGGGCCTGGAGGGATTCGAACCCCCGACCTCATGGTCCGTAGCCACGCACTCTATCCACTAAGCTACAGGCCCTTTTTGTTTCTGGCGTTGGATGAAACTTTTTTTGAATTAGTTTTTCTTCCGCACTAATAATTAACTATAGCACAAATTAACAGAATGACAAGGGATTTTTCTAAATTTGAGCAAAATTTAACTCATTTGGACTCTGAAGGAGCAGTTCAAATGGTTGATGTATCTGCTAAAGTGCCTACTGTGCGCCAAGCTGAGGCTGCTGGACAAGTACGGATGTTACTGGAAACTTTTGAGGCTATTCAAGCGGGTAATAGTCCAAAGGGTGATGTTTTGGGTACTGCTAAGTTAGCGGGAATTATGGCAGCGAAGCAAACTGCCCAACTTATTCCTTTGTGTCATCCATTGCCGTTACAAAAGATAGATGTGGAGTTAATTCCCGATCCGCAATTGCCTGGATATCAGATTCGGGCAATGGTGAAGACTAAGGGGGAAACAGGGGTGGAAATGGAGGCTTTGACTGCTGTTTCTGTGGCTGCTTTGACTTTGTATGATATGGCTAAGGCTTTGGAAAAGTCTATTTCTATTGAGTTAATTCGTCTCTTGAGTAAGAGTGGTGGGAAGTCTGGGGATTATATTTCTAAGTAGGGAACAAAGAACAGTTGGAAAAATATTCCTGTTGTTAAGATTCATGATCAGCTTGTATCCTGACCAATTCTTTCTTCGCTACAAAATTTAGGTAGGGAAAATATAGCACTACGCATTAAGGTTAGGAAATTTCTAAATCCTGAAACCCTTTATTAGTCTGCTGTTCCCTGTTCCCTATTCCCTATTCCCTATTCCCTATTCCCTAGCGCTATAAATATTGCTGAGTTAGCTTTACAATAATTAAAGAAACTGAACAGTAATTAAATTTTTTTTAAAGTATTATGCCTCCTCGTTGGCCTCGCAAACCTGACCGTAATGACCCAGAGTTCCGGAAGTTGGATGACCGAATGAATTTTGCTATTCATGTAGCTATTTTTGCGGCTAGTAATTCTGGCATATGGTTTTTCCGTAATCTTACAGCAGCAACTTGGCCTTGGGCTATCTGGGTAACAGGTGGTTGGGTTTCTTTATTGTTAATTCATGGGGTATATATTTTTGTTCTTGCAGATTATGCCACCATTTCTAAGGATTCTGGATAAGATAATTAGACTGATTATTTAGTTAAAAAATTTAGGTTTAACTATTCTTCTTATGACTAGAAAATCAGGTCTCAAGTCTCTCCTGTAAAGGGAACAAAAGAAGAAAATTTAGTATTTCAAACTTCCTACTTTAGTAGGAGGTACTGATAACTGATAACTGATAACTGATAACTGATAACTGATAACTGAAATGACTAATGGTAGTACAACACAAATAATTGAAAATTTAGCAGCAGAAATAGGGGATAAAGTTTATATTGATATTGCTGGTTGGCATCTCTATTTATCTGATGCGAAACTACATTTAACTTTGGCAGAAAAGTTTTATCCTATTCTGATTGAGGAAGTACCTTCTGAAGGTCAAGTTGTGGAAATACTGCAAAATATTCCTGTTAAGTTAGGTGCGGGTAGACAAGAAGTTTCTCTGATTAACTTGTTGCCAATGTCCTGTCAAAGTGAGCTGATAGAAGTTTTAGCAGAATTTAGAGCTGATTTATAAATTAAATCAGGACTAAAGCCACGCATATGAAATTATACACTATTTGTAGGTGTGAACGGCCGTTTACCCCTACTATATGTGGTGGTTATGCGTAAGTCCTGTTAAATACTATAGCGTTACATATTAAGGTTAGGACATTTATAAATCCTGAAACCAATGGAATCCATAATTCAATCAGCTAAAGCACCTCTAAATCATCTAGATGTAACATCTCAATTAAAGAAGTATCTGCATATCCTGGGTATCTTGCTGCTTATTACTACAACACTAATTTGGGGTACTACTTTCCCAATTATCAAAAGAAAAATAAGGACTAGAAATAGCAAAATTACAATTGCTGAAGAGGGATAATATCGACAAAGATGATTGTTTATTTACGGAAAGTTTAAATACTTTTTTAGATTTTATCGAGGTCGATCGGGTTATAGAAGAAGCAGTTAAAGTTACGACTAAAAGTCCTAAAGCTTTATATCTTTTTATGCAACGTTATATTAGTTTTGATACCTATTAAGGTTCTTTGGTATCAAGATTAGCTAGTTCAATTGGATTGTCTAAAAAACTTTTTAGAAATATCAATTATGAGGTGGATGACGAGTCAGATCGTGGGTTGGAAATAGCAGCTAAAGTTTTTACAGCAGCAATTGATGAGCATGGCGACCCCAATATCAAAAACTTGACCCATCGTATGTTGTCACAAGCTAGTTTAAGGAAAATTGGTGAATATGCTCAACTTACTCCTCAAATACAAAATAAGTTGGCTACAATTCCCGATTGGTTAGTTTGGATAAATCAACAAGTTATAGAAAATTATCAAGGACAACCTGGCAATCTTGAAAGCTTGATTAAAGCAATAGGATTTCATGCAGCTTCTGAAATGTTAGCTCATAGGGAATTCTCAACAATTGATAGAATTGTTAGACATGAAAATAAAGAAATAGGTTTTGATAAATATCTCAAGGGTGGTAATGGAAAAGTCAACTTTGAAGGACATGAGATTGGAGGATGGTGTTGGATTGTTATACATGGTTCTTACTCTAATTCTGGAGTAGAACAGATACATTTCCAAAAAGCATTAGAAGCAATCAATTTAGTGATTAGGTATTCTCCTGCTAACTATGAAACAATTCTTCAATGGATTTTGGTAGGTTTTAATAGTTTTGTAATGCTTCAGCAAGAATTCTTTAGGAAAGTTAAGCAAGAATGCTTGGAATTAACTGATGAGTTTCAACGAAGTCAGAAGTCAGAAGTCAACCCACCCTTAACCCCTCCCAGGAGGGGAAGTCAGAAGTTGTTTTTGTAACGGGGATTAGAGCAACTCTCCAAAAACATTTCGCCTTAAAAGGCGGGGTTTTAGACCCAATTTTTTTGATAAAATTTGGGGATAATAATGAGTAATTGGGTTGTCTATTAAAAATTAACTAAAGATATAACCAAATTCTGTATTGAATGAATTACTATCTATAGCAATCCCCTGTATATTCGTGTCAAAAATCTTACTGCTTTTTAGGGAACACTTAACAGGGAAAACTTAACTGGTAATAGTTTCAGTTTTTTTATTTACTTTTTGATTACCCGCAACCTATAGCAATCAGGAATGATTTATGAGATATTTAAGAACAGTTAATAGTAATCAAAATCCTTTTATATTCTGACTCCTGACTCCTGACTCCTGACTCCTAATTACCACTAAAATCTCACAACTGAAATATAATTGCTATATTTAGGATTACTATCTAGTTTTATTAGAATAATTATAGTAATCAGGAATCAGACGTGAGAATTGAGGTGTTCTTTAAAAGTAGAGAATATAGCAGTTATCATATTCATATTTATTCATTTTTTTGTTATTCTCTGTTCCCTGTTCCCAGTTAAGTTTTTCCTAAAAGTATCCAATGTCTCACAACTTATAACAGTTTTCATTAATATAGAGTACAGAGATTTGGGTTTAAAGGAAGAAGGAAGAAGTAAGAAGGAAGAAGTAAGAAGTTTTGTAGTCTACCTTTGTGAAAACCGCTATAAATCATATTGCTATAGTTGGTTGTCATTTCATGTAAATTTTGCTTAATTTTGAGCCTAGAAAAAATTGAATTAGGAAGAATATTGTCTGCCCTAAGTTAAGGGTGAAGATGAAGTTTTTTAATTGCTTACAAAGTCACCAATTCTCAGGAAAATCTCAGCATCAATTATCATTAAACTAAGTTTAAGAAGATAATATTCTTTATATTCTATTGATTAAGTTTAAGTTAAAATAGGCGAGTTATGGTGACAACTTTAAATATTGCCAAGAAATTTATAGGGAATCGTATAAATAGTCTGATTTTTGTTAAATTACGTTTGGCAACATTATTGTTAATAGCAGGAGTAACACTATTAACAATTATTATGGTTGCTTGGTTTACTGATATTGGTCAGATAGACGAATTTTTTACTCAAATTCATTACTTTCAAGAAAATCCGCCGATGTCGGTACAAGTGCCAACAGAGAATAGTAAATATTTAGTTTTGCCGACAATTTTACTATTTTTAATAACCCAAGGAATTATGAAAATTTCCCCTACTCCCAAAAATTGGTCGCGAGTTTTGGTAGTGGGGATTTTATTGGGTTTAACTATTCGTTATTTATCCTGGCGATCGCTCTCAACTTTAAATCTAAGTAACCCAATAAATGGTGTATTTAGTCTGGGGTTATTAGGTCTAGAAATTTTGACAATAAGTAGTTTTGTTCTAGGTTTATTGTTGATGTTCAAAGTTAAAAATCGTCGAAAAGAAGCAGATTATTTTTCTCAGGCAGTTTTAGACAAAACTTTTCAGCCATCTGTAGATATTTTAATTCCTACTTATGATGAAGCAGAGTTTATTTTAGAACGTACTATTATTGGATGCCAAGCTTTAGAATATGAGAATAAAAAAGTTTATTTACTAGATGATACTAATCGAAGAAATGTGAAATATTTAGCAAAAAAATTAGGCTGTGAATATATAACTAGATATGATAATCCTCATGCTAAAGCAGGAAATCTCAACCACGCTATTACCAAAACAAATGGTGAAATTATTGTTATTTTTGATGCTGACTTTATTCCTACAAAAAACTTTTTAACTCGGACTTTAGGATTTTTCCAAAATGAACAACTTGCTTTATTACAAACTCCTCAAACATTTTATAATATCGACCCCATTTCTAAAAATTTAGGTTTAGAAAATATCTTAACTCCAGAAGAAGAAATATTTTACCGACAAATTCAACCAATGAAAGATGGTGCAAATGGAGTTTTGTGTGCAGGAACTTCTTTTTTAGTCAGACGCAAAGCTTTAGAGTCAGTAGGAGGGTTTGTGACAGAATCAATTTGTGAAGATTGTTTTACAGGAGTTCTTTTATTAGCTAAAGGTTATCAGTCAGTTTATTTAGAGGAAAAATTAAGTGCTGGTTTGGCTGCGGAAAATATTTCTTCTTATGCTACTCAAAGACTAAGATGGGCAAGGGGAACTTTGCAAGGATTTTTTATTAATTCTAATCCTTTGACAATTCCTGGGTTAAGTTTTAGTCAAAGATTGTCGTATTTAGAAACATTTTTTAGTTGGTTTACTAGCATTAGTTATGTTGGTTTTTTGTTCATGCCAATAGCTTATATTTTTTTGGATGTGATTCCAATTAAAGCTTCTGCTGCTGAATACTTATATTTCTTTTTGCCTTATTATTTGGCAAGTTTTACTGTATTTTCTTGGCTAAATTATCGTTCCCAGTCATTACTTTTATCAGGTTTGAATCATATTATTTTAGCTTTTCCTAAAGCAATAACAATAATTAACACCTTTCTAAATCCGTTTTCAAAAAGATTCAAAGTTACACCAAAAGGAATTAAAAGCGATAGCTACTATTTTAATATAAGTTTGGCTTTGCCTTTGGTCATATTTTTAGTGCTAAATAGTGTAAGTTTAGGCTTTAATTTGTATGGCAATTATATAAATCCAAGTTGGGAGGTGGGTGAACAGATAGAAAGTTTTAATTTGGGATTATTTTGGAGTGTTTATAATATATTGATGATTTGGGTAGCATTATTAGCGTTAATAGATGTACCAAAGCAAGATATATATGAATGGTTTAATCTGCGAAGGGTAGTGAAGTTAAAAATTGGTAACCAAATACTTTGGGGTACTACTAGACAGATATCAGAGCTGGGTGCTGAGATAGAGATTAATCAGAAAATGCCATCTAATTTAGTAGGAAAAAATTTGCCAGTTAAATTGAAAATTCTTGAGGAAAAAATTTGTTTGGTAGGGAAAATAACGGATATAGAAATGAGTGGAAATTTTCCCTGCATAAAAGTAAGATTTGAGAAAGTAAACTTATCTGAAAAACGACAATTAATAGAATTATTATTCTGTCGCCCTGGGCAATGGCAACGGCTAGAAACACCAGGTGAGTTAAAATCTTTATGGTTATTATTGAGGGTATTTTTGAAGCCAAGATTTATCTTTGAAAGAAAACCAAAACAGAAACCAATGGAAGTTGGTCAACTTTAACTTTATCGAATAATTAATAATTAAATAATTCAGGTTAAAAGCACCCTTTCAAGGGAAAAAAAATTCTTTTTTTCCTTTTAGTCAATTCTTTCCCTTTTAGGGAGAGGTAATTATTAATTGTTAATTGTTGAAGATCCTAATTTCTTGGATGCTCTAAATCAAAAATAAATAAGTTTTCCCTTTGCTATGGTTATAGTTTAGCGATCGCTATTTTTATCTGACTAATACCTGAGTGAATATTTTCAATTTCTCCAATGGCAAAATCTGAGAATGACAAAGTTTTGCTAGAATAAATAGGGATAAAATTTCCCTGACTCCAACCGAAATTTCACAGAAAAATTTACAACTAAAAAAGGATAACTATAGTTTAGCGATCGCTATTTTTATGCGACTCATACCTGATTGGATATTTTCCATGGAATTTGGGTAAGACAATCTTAAATATCCATCTCCAAATTTTCCATAGGCAGTTCTGGGTAATCAGAAAACTCCAATTTTAGCTAATAAATAATCTCCTAGTGTTTCAGAACTTAAATATCCATCTCCAAATTTTCCATAAGCAGTTCTGGGTAATCAGAAAACTCCAATTTTAGTTAATAAATAATCTCCTAGTGTTTCAGAACTTATGGATATATTATTTGCCAGCATTTATAGATGAGCTTGAGTCAGGGAAAACTAACATAACGAGTCAAAAAAAAGAATCAGATTTTCTCCAATCACAAAATCTGAGAATGACAGAATTTTGTGGGAATAAATCGGGGTAAAAATTTCCCTGACTCCTAGAGAAATTTCACAGAAAAATTTATAACTAAAAGAGGATAGCTATAGTTTGGCGATCGCTATTTTTATCCCACTCATACCTGATTGGATATTTTCCATGGAATTTGGGTAAGACAATCTTAAATATCCATCTCCAAATTTTCCATAGGCAGTTCTGGGTAATCAGAAAACTCCAATTTTAGCTAATAAATAATCTCCTAGTGTTTCAGAACTTATGGATATATTATTTGCCAGCATTTATAGATGAGCTTGAGTCAGGGAAAACTAACATAACGAGTCAAAAAAAAGAATCAGATTTTCTCCAATCACAAAATCTGAGAATGACAGAATTTTGTGGGAATAAATCGGGGTAAAAATTTCCCTGACTCCTAGAGAAATTTCACAGAAAAATTTATAACTAAAAGAGGATAGCTATAGTTTGGCGATCGCTGTTTTTATTTTACTTATACCTGACTGGATATTTTCAATTGAATTAGCATAAGATAACCTTAAGTATCCATCTCCAAATTTTCCATAGGCAGTTCCTGGTAATAAGGCAATTCCAGCTTCAGCTAATAAATAATCTGCCAGTTTTTCACAATTTATCGGTAGTTGCTTGACATTGGGAAAAGTATAAAAAGCGCCTGCGGGTTTTCGGCAGTTAATACCTGGAATAGAATTTAAACCCTCGACAATTACATCACGTCTTTGTTTAAATTCTGAGAACATTTTTTTGACAAATTCCTGAGAATTTTTGATAGCTTCTATGCCAGCTATTTGAGTAAATGAACAAGCACAGGAATTAGAATTTAACATCAACTGGTCTAATTTTTCTGCTATTACTTTAGGAGAAACAGAATAACCTAAACGCCAACCAGTCATAGCATAGGTTTTTGAATGCCCATCTAATAAAATCGTGCGTTCTTTCATACCAGGAAAACTGATGATACTGGTAAATTTTGAGTCGTAGATTAAGTGAGAGTAAATTTCGTCAGAGAGGATATAAAAGTTATGTTTAACTGCCAGTTTGGCTATAGCTTCTAAATATTCGGAAGTTAATACACTGCCAGTGGGATTATGAGGAGAATTAAGAATTAGTAATTTTGTCTTCTCAGAAATAGAATTAGCTAAATTATCAATACTAAATTGAAAGTCTAAATCTTCCAATAAAGGTAATGGAATTGGTTTACCTCCTACTAAATTAATCACTGATTCATAAACAGGAAATCCAGGATTAGGATAAATTACTTCATCTCCAGGATTTATTAATGCTAAAAGAGTGAAAAATATGACTGGTTTTGCCCCTGGCATTACTACTACTTCATCAGGATTAACTGATATATTTCGAGTTTGAGAAATATGTTCTGCTATTACTTCTCTTAACTCCAACAAACCTGCTGCTGGAGTATAAGTTGTATAGCCATCATTCATAGCTTGGAAAGCAACTTCGCGAATATTTTGAGGAGTCTTAAAATCTGGTTGACCTATTTCTAAATGAATAATATTTCGACCTTGAGATTCTAACTTTTTTGCCTTAGTAAAAACTTCAATGGCAGCATCGCCACCTAAGCCATTCATTCTGGTTGCAAAGTTCATAGTTAAATAGATGATATTTTCTATAGCAATATGATTTAAGTTGTGAGATATTGGAGACTTTTAAGGAACACTTAATTGAGAACAGGGAACAGAGAAGAAGAAAAAACCAATATATATGAATATGATAACTTCTCTGTTCTATCCTTTTAAGGAACATCTCAATTCTTACAACTGATTCTTGATTGCTACAGATAATTTTACTATAGTAATTAGTTACTTGACTACGATACAATCGATAAAATTAGCTATATAGCGATCGCCTAATGATTTATGAGATATTTTCAAATATTTAAGTATTTAAGATGAATCAAAATCCTTTTATATTTTTACGGGCGTGACTCAGTGATTTCTAATTAACTAATTACTGAAAAAATTAGGCGATCGCTACTTCATTGAAGTTGTTTTGTAAAAGAAGTTTAGGCAGCAAAATATATCTCTATCTTATTTTTTATTATGATTGAAAGTGTTTGGTAGTTTAGGGTAAGTATCTTAAGTTAAAAAAGGAATATTTAGTTATGGCTAAAACTCGTTTTAGTGTTGATGTTTTTTGAGAATGATATAAAGTTTATTTCTATATTTTATAAAGGCGAGCGTAACTCACGGCAAAAGTTTTCAAGGTACTGAATTTCCTTAGGGATCGCTGACTTAAATTATATTTCAATAATTTTGTCTTTCTCGGTTCCCTATATTTTTTATATTTGCTTGAAAAAGCATCGATTATCTATCCCATTAAATCAAAAAAATGACTCTAAAAATTAACAAAAAGTTCCTATCCAAACCCATGGTTATTTTACTAATTATTACCATAACTTTAGGAATAGGATTCCGCTTTTTTAACCTGAATAAAAAAGTCTATTGGCATGACGAAGTATATACTTCTTTAAGAGCTGCGGGTTATGAGGCGAATGATATTTCTCAATTGTTTCAAAACCAAATTATTCCAGCTAAACAACTACAAAAATATCAACAAATTAAACCGCAAAGCACGTTCAAAGGAACTCTCAAGTCTCTCACAATTGAGAATCCTCATCATCCACCCTTATACTATTTTATGGCTCGATTATGGATGCAAAAATTTGGCGGTTCCCTGACGGCATCTCGTAGTTTACCAGCATTAATTAGTTTGTTATCTCTATCATTAATATATGTTCTAGGTTGGCAACTTTTTAAGTCTGATTTAACTGCTTTACTTGGCACTACATTTTTGGCTTTATCCCCTGTTGAAATTTTATTTGCTCAAACAGCAAGGCAATATAGTTTAGTTACTGTTTTGACTATTTGTAGTGGTATTTTCTTATTGCAAGCTTTAGATTCTCGGAGTTGGAAAAAGTGGGGATTATATACTATTGTTTCTGCCATCGGTTTATATACCCATTTGTTTTTTTCTTTAACTATTATCTCCCATGGAATATTTGTAATTAGCAATTGGTTGCTGTCAAATTATGTAGCAAATATTTCCTCTGAAAAAAAATCTAATTTATCAATATTTCAACGTTTGATTCAAACATTACCTCTAGATTTTTTCATTGCTTCAGTAGGAATAATAATTCTCTATACTCCTTGGATAGTTATAGTAATTAATAATTTGCAACAAGTGTATGATGCAACAGATTGGGCGAGAGTATCAGTAACCTTAGATTTTTTAATCAAAAGGTGGATTTTGAGTTTTTCATGCTTGTTTATTGACCTAGATTTTGGTTTTAATAAAATCAGCACATATTTACTCAGATTGCTATTTTTAATTATTATTATTTGGGGGATTTATACAGTTTGTCGTTCTTGTAATCTTTCCACAAAATTATTTATCTTGACTTCTATTTTTATACCTTTTATAATATTAGTAATACCAGATTTAGTATCGAGTGGGAAACGGTCTGCTATCACCCGTTATCTAATTCCCTGTTTTCCGGTAATATATTTATCGGTTGCTTATTTATTAGGAAGGTATTTAGGTAGGGAACATCTTACTTTATTTAGCAAGCAAAAATACTGGCGGGTGGTTTTAGTGACATTGTTAACTGCTAGTATTGCATCTTGTACCGTCAGTGCTTTTTCTGATACTTGGTGGAGTAAAGTTCCTAGCTATCATAATCCTGAAGTTGCCAGAAAAATTAATGCTAGTGACTCCCCAATATTATTGAGTGATGTGGGTGATAATTATACAAATACGGGAGATTTGATTTCACTCAGTTATATATTAGATGATGATGTACGACTGTTGTTATTGAGTAATTCGCCTAACTTAGAAATTGTTGAGAATGAGTCCGAAATATTTGTATTTCGATCCTCTGAAAGACTGCGCAAAGCAATGGAAGCGAAGCAATGGGAATTTGAGTCTATTATTGCACATGGGGAACTTTTACAAGTCAGCAAAAGGTCAGGGCTATTTCAGCCTACAATCAAGTGAGGATTTTACTAGCTTTTAGAGATTGGTTGATATAACCTTCAATCCTGGAAAAGGCATATTTTCATGGTTTGCAGAAAAAGTCAGAAATTAGAACGAAATAGCCCTGGGAAAAGATAACAATGAAATTATGGCAAAACAGTTAATTCAAAATCATATTATGTTTAGTATTAGTATCGCTATGTTAACCATAATTTAGTGATAATCAAGTATTTGTTTGCTAGCACTAAAGTATAAAGTTAAAGTTATAGAAAACGGGTTTGTATTAGATACCCTACCATGAGAAATTATTGGCTTTACTTTTACTGCTAGTTTGATTGAAAAAATGGGAATAAATTTAATATTTGTTTTGCAAGAATTAATTTTAATTGTTGCCGTTTATTTGTTAATTCCTCAGAAATACTCGAGACAAAAATTCTAGTTCCTGTTATTCTAGGGCGACCTCTACAAATGTTTGATATTGAGACAATTAATGTGCCAATATTTCTCATAAGTAGAGAGACAAAAAAATGGGCGTTGCTGAATAAAAGTATGATTTGACAAGAGTAGGAATTAGGAGCTACAAAGGATTCCTTTTTCCTTCACTATTTTATTGCCACTAATGTCATGTCTAACTCTTGGACAAGATTATTATATAGAGAACTTTGTTGCAGAAGATATTCTGTATCATCAATCCGCTCTCTCTCACGTTCATACCAAAGTTCGCTAGGAAGATAGCGAGTTTCTACCAACTCAAAATTCACCCCCAAATATATACCCAGTGGTGTAGTAGGATATCCTTTTTCCTGTCGCTCTTTGTTTAGTTTTTGGGAAAACATACTTAAACCATAGGGCGTAATTGCACGTACATGAGTAGGATCGTGTAGGAGGTTATCGTGGCGATGGTGGGGAACTTTGATATGCACCTTTGCCCCTGGTTTGCATATTCTATATATTTCCTGAATAATTTTGAGATAGATTTCTATCTGTTGCCCAAGATGTTCTAATACATGACTCATTTCTATTTCTGCCACGCTATTATCTTCCCACAGCCAAGGAAATGTTTCTAAATCTAATCTAATGTCAGGATCTCCAAACTTGTCTACATTGATATAACCATCTAGATGTCTCGCTCCGCAACCTAAATTTAAGCATAGGTCAGATTCAAATTTGCGCGGGTTCCATTGAGAACGTTGCTCTTCAATATGGGTATTTTTTCTATCTTTCTTGAGATGTCGCGGACTACTTTCAAAAGATAAAGAGGATGGAAGTGCATCTGGTTCGTATTTTTCTCGAATAAAAGATTCTATATCTATATATGAAGGGGAAAAGATAGCTCGATTAGATACTATTGATTGGTAACTATTAATTTCAGTGGAAAATACCCTCGACTGATAACTTCTCAGTGCAGCAGAAAATAGACCAGTACCATCATCAAAAAATCGCTCAGTTGTAGCTCCGTAATTTTCGTATGGATAAAAAGCTAGGTCAGCAGGAGCTTTTGCTGCTACCCATGAAATGTAAGACCAATATTCACTAAAGGTTTCAAATTGATTAGCAGAGCGCATCATCAATAATAACCAGTTTTCGTCTGATTGAAAATAGCTTTTTATTTGATTCTTAAATGATTTTAGATGTTCTTGTTTGAACCACATATGATGGGGAATAAATGTACCTTCATGGTCTGTAAGTGGCTCAACCCCAAGTACCGAAGTAATCCATTCAGCCCACTTGGATACAATATGAGGATTACCATATTGATTGTGTTGCAGAAGTGCAAATTTGTGTTGTGTAGTTTCTTGATGAATACTGATGAGTGGCCAAGTCTTAACAGGAAGTAGGTCGCTATCCCAAACAACAAACCATTCACTTAGGTTATCAATACCTTCATAAGCACCAAGTTTTAATAACTGTTGATAAAACCAACCAGGATTATAAAGTGATTTACCTAAATCAAGTTCTGAACAAATTGCTTCTTTTGTCAGACCATTATTTTGAAAAAAGTATTCTTCCTTGTGGGTATAGACTGGAGCAACTTGCCATTCCTTAACTTTCTGTTCTAGTAATTTTGCCTCACTTTCTGGAGCTATTATGTGGATAGTTCGAGGTTTGTAGTGGTGAGTAATTCCTTCTACAACAGCTTGGGTATTCCAACGCACTTTGTAAAGGGGGATAACAAAGTCGAATGTTTCTTTTGACATAATTTTAGATAGTTTCTTCTATTTGCTTCAGATGAGTTGACTTTCTGAGTTTTTCCACTCAGAAGACCTTTGATTCTTAGTCAATATTCAATAAGGAAGGAAAATATTCTATTCACAAACGTTCTGTTTTGTCAAATGCTCATCTATTTTTATTTTTGATTTTATTGTCAACTCAAAGAATATAGTTATAGTAAACAGGGGGTAAAAGGAAGCAGGGAATGGGAAAAATCATGGTTATATTTTCTCACTTTGTCAAATCTACTGCGTAAGCTCTCAGCTATCAGTTATACCATTTATCTGTAAAAATTCACTTCATAATTCTTACCCAGACTTGAATTTTACTGACAGTTCTTATCTTTTATTAAGTGCAACTTCATGGAGAAATGGTATTACTAGCATAAGAATAATTGAAGGAGTTAAGAATTAAAACTATTGAAATAGATAAAAGAGATTAGGTAAACTGAGATATCTACCAAACCAACTTGACAAATTTCTAGACTGAATTACTCAATAACTGACTTGATTTTTATTGCTGACTACTGATACGCAATTCCTCTGCAAGAGGCTAGCTAATAGCTAAATGCTTATGTCAAGGCTTATTTACTTGAGGAGGAAAGCAAAGCTTCAATATTTCAAGTTTATACAAATAAAATCAATGAAAACATTCTCTATTCCACGAATAATAAAATTTTCTATTTTAATGATATTCGTGCTAATTATTATTATTATTTTTTCTTCTAGAGCCGCTTTTAAGGGAATCAATATTCAACCTAAACTGCCGGAGTTGACATCAGCTAATACATTAAAACCTGAACGTAGTGAAAGTATATTAAATCTACCTGTAAAAATTCCGTTGGCTAATATTCAGAAAGCATTAAATCTGAATATTCCTCAGACATTTGTGGGTACAGAATCTGACCCTACAGATTTGCTCTCTAATGATAAGCTTACCTACGAAATTAATCGCAAAGATTTCAGTATTGGCACTCAAAATAATCGGATAAATTTTTCAGTGCCAATATCAGGAATTGCAAGATTAAAAGGTAAAATTAATTTACGTTTTACGAAAATTCCAGTTAGTGCGCGGACAAATATTGCAGGTACAATTTTTGGGGATCTTTCTTTAGGAATAGATAATGAATGGAATATTCAACCGAATCTAAATGTATCGACTAATTTAACTAAAGCAGATGTACCAATAAAAAATGTTGGCACTATTAGTATTCGTAGTATTCTGAAAAAACAGGTCGATCAAGCCATCAATAAAGAGAAGCCTAAATTAATTGCAGAACTTGTTGAAAATTTAAACCTCAAAGCCGAAGTAACGAAACAATGGAATAATTTGCATTTGTCAGAAAAGGTAAATCAAGACCCTTCAATTTGGATTAAAACTGAACCGCAAAGTGTTAGTTTTAAAGAGTTTGATTTGAGCGATGGTGAAAATGTTCAGTCTGGAATTGGAATTAAAATGTTTGTGGATACTTGTATATGTAAAGAAGCTCCTGTTATTAATTTTAAGCCGTTGCCTAATCTTGTTATTCAAGACCAGATAATAGATAAGTTTTTAATAAGTTTGCCTGTGCAGGTTTCTGTTGATGAATTGAATAATACTCTTCAATCTAAAGTTAGGGGTAAGTCTTTGTCTATTGATGAAAATCTGAAATTTATTGTTAATGAAATTAATTTATCTGCATTGGGTGAAAAAATTCTTGTTAAGGTTGATTTTAAGACTGATAAAGGCAATTTGCTTCAGGGAGCAAAAGGAATATTATATCTTTGGGGTAAGATTTTTTATGATCAAGATTCTAATAATCTGAAAGTGGTTGAACTGGATTATGATGTTGATACAAAAAATGCTTTATTGTCATCAACAGCAGATTCGCTTTTGAAACCTGTTTTGCTCAAGGAAATTGAGGAACGTCTTTCTTTTCCTTTAGATAAACAATTGAAAGTAGCTCAAGATGAAGCTAATAAATATATCAAGAAAATAAAGTTGCCTCCTGAAATTGATGCAAATATTGAGGTGAAAACAATTGAAGTTGAAAAGGTTGTTGTGGCAAATAATGATATTTTTCTGGTTTTATTAGCTGATGGAAATATGGCTGCTATTTTAAATTTAGAGGATAGGGAGTAGGAAAGAAAAAATAGTGTATCTCATTAGTATGAGATACACTATAAAAAGTAAAAAATTCTATATTAGTTCTTTTTGCAAAAGTAATAAATTAATAGCTTATTGCTAAGAGCTGACTCCTGAATGTTTACCTAAACTTTTATCTCGATCTACGCTCTTATTTATTTTCTAAAATTCTCTTCTTAACTATGTCTTCTATTTTCGAGGTCAAATCACTTATATTTGTTCTTTTGATGAGATATCCTGTATCAATGAATCCTATGATATAAGATAAAACTCCTCTAGCTGGGCGAAAAGAATAATTAATTATTTTTGTTGTTATTTCAGTTCTTCCTGTAAGCGGACTATCAGATATATCCATTTGATAATAGATATACCCTCCATAGTTTCTTTTTAGACCTTTCATTTTTTCCTTTTTTTCCCATTCTACTTGGAGTAATATGTGCAATTGATTCCTCAAAATTCCAATCTTGGCATCATGTGTCTTAACCTCATTATAAGGGGTTCTCTTTAATTCAATTCCCTCAAAGTATTCTGAGTATTCTGGATAGGGTGTTGCATTTTGGTTAATATTGATTTCTTGAGTGGGAAAGGCACTAAATAAAATGCTTTCTAATAACATTATTATAGATATCAAAGTTACTAATTCTATTTTACTCAAATTGATATTCAGCTTCTGCAATACATAGTTGAAAATTATTGGAGTAATTAATATGAAAATTGCTGTACTAATGGTTTTATATTGTTTAATTTCTACTACACCTGGTTGAAAATAGTTAACTATTGAAACTGTAATAAGATTAGTTAAAATTCCAGCAATTATCCCTAAAGTAATGTTTTCTAAATATCCACGAAATTGTGTGTTCATACCTACTTTTGATTTGATATTTAATTATTGACACTATAACAAATCCTAGATTCTAGGAGTTGGTATTTTAGGAGGGGAAATAGTTGAATTTCTTTTCCTAATAATGGTTAATGAGTAAAATTTAGTTGACAAAAAATACTTTATATGGTATTTATAAGAATAATGGAGAAGGTGCGCTCATATATACTAATTCTAGGCCATTGAAAAATCCTGTGTAGATGGTATTTTGGTGGCTTCGGCACTTCGCCTCGGAAGGTTCGTTGTGAAATTTTTGACTATTGGGGATAAGGAGATAGAAATTTCATTTTCTGAAGCACTCGGCTCGGATGGTTCGTTGGAAAATTTCTGACTATTACCGTTGGAGAAATCGCCGTTTCATTTTC
>NZ_JBNHEP010000049.1:30220-43015 GCF_050015995.1 Dapis brunnea BLCC-M229
GGAAATTTCCGACTATTACCGATGGAGAAATCGCCGTTTCATTTTCTGAAGCACTTGCCTCGGACGGTTCGTTGGAAAATTTCTGACTATTACCGTTGGAGAAATCGCCGTTTCATTTTCTGAAGCACTCGGCTCGGATGGTTCGTTGGAAAATTTCCGACTATTACCGATGGAGAAATAGTAGTTTCATTTTCTGAAGCACTCGGCTCGGACGGTTCGTTGCAAATTTCTGACTATTACTTATCGGGAGATGGAAATTTCATTTTATAAAGCACTCGGCTCGGATGGTTCGTTGGAAAATTTCCGACTATTACCGATGGAGAAATCGAAGTTTTATTTTCTGAAGCACTCATCGGAGGCAATTATCAAGACTACTTTTGACCTATATATATAGATGTAGTAGTCACAAAGCAATAAAAAATATCAACCTTTTTCTTAATAGGATACATCGCACCACCTACTTAAGGTTTCTCTCGGAAAAACTTATTTAAAAATACCTTTAGCTTTTGACTTACCAGTAATAGTTGAACTGGTGATCGCCTTGTTAGCTGAAAAAACAAAGATAAAAGCTACAAAGATATCAAATCAAATTCCCAATTTCTGTCTAATTCGACTAACAAAAATATCAACCTCCGGCAAATTCATTTTCATTACTATCAAACCAAAGATACCCAACCCCGAAAAACTTGCTAAACCAAGTTCCAATAACTGCACAAAAAATCCCTCAGTTCCCAACACTAACTGAGAACCCCAAAGCACACTCCAACAAACCAAACCTGTCGCCAAAGTTCCAGCAATTAAACCTGCAAAAAGTATCAACCATTCTCCCCAAGGTAAACCCCCTAGTTTTCTATCTAATAACAAGAGAAAAATTATCATTGAAATTAAATTTACTCCCACAGTTGCCAAAACCAAACCAGGAGCGCCAAAAGCATTAATTAACAAATAATCTAACAGAACATTCAGAAAAATATTAAAGACACTAACCTTAAAAGGAGTTTCTCCATCTCCCAAAGCATAAAAAACTCTGACTAAAACATCTCTTCCTAAATAAACAAACATTCCGACTGCATAAGCCATCAATACAGAAGCGACAAATTTTGAAGCTGATAAATCAAAAGCATAACGTTCATAAACTACTCTCACAATAGGCAAAGCTAACGTCACCATAATTGCACTTAAAGGCAACATTGTAATTCCTGTTAATACCAAAGCTTGCCGAATCCGATATTTTAAATCTTGCCAATTTTCCGGTGCAGCTAATCGAGAAAATATTGGTAAAAATGGAACTAAAATTACATTAGAAATAATCCCCAAAGGTGTTTGTACTAATAAACCAGAATAAGCTAATGAAGCAGCAGCTTGGGGAATATAAGAAGCAAAAAATAAGTCTGTATAAACATTAATATGTAACATTCCAGAAGATAAGGTTGCGGGTATCATTACTTTGGTAATTTCTTGTACTCCTGGGTTTCGGAAATTAAATCTTAAACGTAATTTTCCTAAACCTGCTCGCCACAATGCTGGAACTTGAATTAACCATTGTAATATTGCTCCGATGAGGGTTCCCGAGGCTAAAACTAAGCCTCCCATCATGGCATATTCTGGTTGAATAATTTTTTCCTCTAATTGTAAGGCTAAGATAAAAATTCCTCCTATTAAAACTACGCTAGAAAATAGTGGACTAATAGATGGTAGCCAATACATATCCGCAGCATTAAGGGCGCCAAAACCAATACCTATTAATCCTGCTAATAATGCCATTGGAGCCATAATTTGGAATTGCTGGATGGCAATTTCTCGAATTTCTAGACCTGTTGTTGTTTGGCTTAAACCTGGTGCTACTAAGTCAATCAAAGGATCTGCAAAAAAAATTAGACCAACTGTGACTAATAGTAGGACTCCACCGACTAAGGTTGTGATGGTTTCTATTAGTGGTGCTGCTTCTGATTTATCCCGCTTTGCTAAGACACTTACTATGGCACTATGAAATGGTCCGTTAATTCCTCCTAATAGGACTAATAAAAAGCCAGGTATGACGTAAGCGTAATTATAGGCGTCTACTGCAGGACCTACTCCGAAGGCTGCGGCGATCGCCTGTTGACGTACTAGGCCAAATATTTTACTGATTAATGTGGCTATTGCTACGATACCTGCTATTCCTGCTAGGGAACGAGAAGTTTTTTGTGATTCTGATTCAGACACGAGTACAATATAGTAATGTTGTTTAAATAAGTTTAATCAGGATTCGGTATTGATGCGTAGGAAACCGGAGGTTTGTTTTTTTGCTCCTTTTCACCGAGGAGTCAACTAGATCATGAAAAAACAAGAGTAAATTATCAAAGGATTTGATGAGTTTTTAACTAACAGTCTGATTGGTTTATGGATTATTAAAAATATTAAGGGTTGGATATTGTTTGTCAATTTTTATTCTGATTTTAAATGTTTCTTCAAGTGGTCATCTGCGAGTAATAAAATAACCACTCAAACAAATTTAAGAGCCTTAATTACTATGGACTATCACCGACTCGAAAAAGGCTTGGCTTTGAAACAGCCTAGAAAGGGATTTGGAAAAGATGTTATTAAACGTTTAAGCAATTTTTTACCAGAATACCAAAATAAATATGGTTCTGATGAAATTGTAATGATTACCCTTAATGCTTTACAAGAATATTATGACTTTAATTTAGAACTTGGCTTAGAGAATGAGATAAATGAGACAGCTTATCAAACTATTTCTAAAATTAAAAATAACTTCCCCCAAGATAATTATCTATTAGGAAAAGAAGGCGGAACTAAAACAGTCAAAAAAAGTAATATTCAAGCATCAGCAGAAATTGACCTTAGGGGATTTTTTACCTCTCGATA
Source organism: Dapis brunnea BLCC-M229 (assembly GCF_050015995.1). Lineage (NCBI taxonomy): Bacteria > Bacillati > Cyanobacteriota > Cyanophyceae > Oscillatoriales > Microcoleaceae > Dapis > Dapis brunnea. The sequence continues at coordinate 33,089 of NZ_JBNHEP010000049.1, forward strand.
TAGTATCCGTCAATTCACAGATGAAGAGGTAGATATATCATTGATAGAACAAGCTGCAATAATAGCTCAAAAAACACCTTCTGTTTGTAATCGTCAATTCTGTAGATTATATGCTTTTAGTGAAGAAGAGCAGAAGCAAAAGGTTCTTTCTTGTCAAAACGGTAATAGAGGTTTTGGAAATCAGGCTAGTACAGTATTAATTGTCACCTCTAATTTAGAACACTTTGCTTCTATAGGAGAAAGATATCAAGGTTGGATTGATGGGGGTATGTTTTCTATGTCATTAGTTTATGGTTTGCATTCTCTTGGTTTGGGAACTTGTTGTCTCAATTGGAGTGTTAAAAATAAACAGGATAAGGAACTAAAAATGATTGCTGGAATTCCAGATTCTGATTTAGTAATTATGATGATTGCAGTTGGTCATTTACCTGAAGAATTTAAGGTTGCACAGTCTCCCCGAAAACCTCTCAAGGAAGTATTGATAATTGGGAATAATTAGACAAAATATCCTTAATTTCCATAAATTATTAGACTCTTTCTGAACTTTGTTCATATCTGAAAAATATTCAAGACAATTCTTTTGGAGAACTATTATGGGTGATTTATTACTTACTATTTTACTACCAATATCTTCTTTATTAATTTCCACTTATGCTTTATTTTTGTGGATTATTCGGATATTGGGTTTTGTTCGCCGTATTCCTAATTCGGCAATTATTCTACCACCTGCTGCTCCAGGTAGTTTAGGAGATGAAGCAATGGTTTGCGCTTCGATAGACTATCTTAGGCAACAAGGAATAGAAAATATTAGTCTCATCGATCATCTCAAAAATAAGACACATCCAGTAGAGGTAATTGAGAATATAAATCTGAGTAATTTTCTTTCATATCAAAGCTGGCATAAATTTATTGTCTCGTTTATATATGCAGGCTGGAAAATTAACCAGTATGAAAGACTGTATTGTCTGGGTGCAGATATGATAGATGGATATTATTCTAACTATGTTACTTTGAGAAAAGTTAAAATAGTAGAAATAGCTTCAATTCTTGGTTTGTCAACAGGAATTTTAGGTTTCAGTTATAATCGTCAACCAACAAATATTTCCAAAAAATTACTGAGTGGATTACCACCAAAAGTTATCCTTGGTGCAAGAGATAAAATTTCATATCAAAGATTAATTGATTCAATTTCTCACTCTGTTAATTTAGTAGCGGACGTAGCCTTTTTATTAAAGCCTGCTGAACAGTCGCAAACCTTAGATAAAGTTTGGGGATGGATTAATAATCAGAAAAGTCAAAATAAGATAGTTTTGGGAATTAATATTCATCCCTTACTATTAAAGAAATTAGAAGGAATTACAGGGAATGATTTGGTTCAAATTTTAGCTGAAACTATAACAAAATTGCACCAAGATAGTCAGCAATTAAGTTTTATTTTCTTGCCTCACGATGGTCGTATTGTTAGTGGTATTAATGATGATATTTTATCAAAAAAAGTAATAGAAAGTCTTCCTTCTGAAGTTGCTTCATCCTGTTTTAAAATTCCTTTTCCCTGTTTAGCTAGAGAAATTAAAGGGATTGTTAAACATATAGATTGTGTACTTACTGGTAGGATGCACTTAGGTATTGCTTGTTTAGGGCAAGGTACACCAATTGCTTGTATTACTTATCAGGGAAAATTTGAAGGTCTCTACCAACACTTTAACCTTGAACCTTTATTTATTGAACCGAAACAACTATTCGTTCCCAATCAAAATGAGCTAGTAGAATTAGTTCATAAATTAATCTATCAAAGACAAAGTTTGCACGAAAAAGTAATAAATAAACTTGATGATATAAAAGAACTTTCCCAAGCAAATTTTACTTCAATTATCTAATTTTTTTATAGCTTAAGGTAGCTTTTAAATTAATTTTATATCAGGAAAAATTCAAGGTTAAAAAAAGAAACTAAACTTTCTAATTGTTGATTTATATAAACGTTGGCAGAAGACCCACGTTTTCCATCTCCCCTTTTGTTCCCGCCTTTCAAAGGGGGATTAGGGGGGATGGATGAATGCCAACCCATGCTATAATAATACCGCTTTAGTGTTAGTAATTGGGTTGAAAACATTGAAAGCTAGATACAAACAAGGAATTAGTTTGGTTGAAAGATGTAGCATCTACACCATTACAACAATCTCTGTAAAGATTTAGATCGAGCAGATAAGAACTTCTTTAATAGTTGTACTGAAAAACGTAAAAGCTTAGGGGGGAACGGCCGTTCCCCCGTATAACCTCCTAAATTCAAAAGTAGAAAGTCAAAGCAAAATACAAGATTTGTAGGTGCTAATTACAAGATTGGTCAAGATAAAATCTATCTACTAAAAGTAGGTAAGATTAAAATAGTTTGGTCTAGAGAATTACCTAGTGCAGGATGGCGGAAATAACTGACCAGTTACAAAATCCTAAAAGCCTTACTAACCAATACTTTTAAATCCAAGACTTTTAACTTCCGCGTAGCGGCACTAGCATAATTTGATGGAAATTAATGTACCTCACATCTACTGTGAAATGCTATATAAAAACTTATCCAATAGATAGTAGCGAATAAAATTATGAAATTAATGCACGATGGACTCAAAGATTTTTTGCTTCTAGAAGAATATATTGAGTCTCAAAAAATCGGATTTATTTCTTTAGAAGTTCCTCTTCCTAAATGGATTCTAAATTTTAGTCAGTCTATTAAATACTCAATAGGTTTACAGATTCGCCGTGAGTATCGCCACATTTCTATGGGATTAAATGCTCTCAAGTTTTCTGATGTTGATACTATTTTTATTTTCGAGCTTTACAATCAACATTTGTTATTTGTTATGCCTTTATTCGCCATTATGGCATTACGAGGGAAAGAAGTTTTAATATGCCTCCATGGCAATCAGCAATTTGCCATGACTAACAAAATTAAATTTTGGGGATTACTCTATCTAAAAGCTTATTTAAACCTATTTAAAAAACTCAAAGTCGCTACTTTTGAAGTAGATGATGATGTGCTTCCTGAAAAATTTAGATTACCAGATACATCTAAATACATAATTCCTCATCCTATTATTAGTGAAGCTAAACCTAAATTTTCACCAGGAGAAAGACTGCCCTCTAATGTTCCGATTAAAATTGGTGTTGTAGGAATGATTCGCCCAGATAAACCTATTGCTCAGGTAATTGAGAAACTACAAGAATATATTAAATCTTCAGAGCATCAATGCGAACTCGTAATTGGAACACCTTTTGGTCAAAAACCAGATTATTTAGATGAACTTAATGTCACTCTTTATGACACTACTACACAAGAAGAATATGTGCAGATTTTAACGGAAATAGATATTTTAGTAATTCATTATGAAAAAGAGCGTTATTACTACCGAACAAGTGGAGTAATTAGTGATGCAGCTTCTTGTGGATGCTACATTATTGCTTCTGATTATCCTGTTATTAAACATCAAGTTAATTGGCCAGAAAAGATTGGTTCTACTTTTTCTGATTTTGATGAAATTTCTCCTCTTATAGATGAGGGTATTGTTCATATTCGAGAAAAAGGGCAGGATAATCACTGGTTGTGGCGAGAAGGAAGAAGTGCAAAAGCTATAGCTAAAATTTTATTTCCCGATAATTATAAACCAGAAAATAAGGTTGGTAGGGGAGTAGGGGAGTAAGGGAGTGGGGGAATTTGAAAAAGGTACTCTTGATAACCAGATTTGCTATAAGAGACTGCTTGTAAAATAAGCATGAAAATACTTGTGAACCAACTAAATCAGGACTTACGCAGGGGTACTATATATAGAGTGCAAAAACTATAGCGCTATAGTTTTTAACACTACATACATGGTTTCTGCGTAAGTCCTATAAATCTTCAAAATAGAATAAGGCTAGGGTTGACCATCCTCCCGACGCTGCTCTATGAGACAGCGCGGGATTCCCTAAGATCACTGGTAGGGGCTTCCTGCTTCTAACGCACCCGCCTTCCAGGATTTACTCCCGAATGGTCTTACAGTCGCTCCTAAAGACTTGCCAGCGCGGTCTTGGGGGTCTCCCCCATGAGCTACTGGCGCTGACACTGCGAGTCCGGCAGCCTTCTTGGTGCCCATTCCCTTGCGTCTGACACCTACGCGGGGTCGCACCGCTTGCGCCTGTCGGCCACGGGGGGTATAACCCCTTGCATCTTACACCGATGCGGGTTCCTATCCGCAAAATATTTACCAAAGCGTTAATGTCGCGGTCATGGTGACTACCACACTCTGGGCAATCCCACTATCTGATACTTAGAGACAATTTCTCTACTATGTGTCCACAATTAGAGCAACGCGCGCGAACTAGGAAAGTATCGGTCAATCTTGATTAATTCCCGTCCATACCATTCAGCTTTGTATTCTAACTGTCTTACCAGTTCTCCCCAGTTAGCATCACTACCCACCCCTCTTGCTCCCCTCCCGGGAGGGGATGGGGGTGGGTTGTGATTCTTGACGATATTTTTTACTGCTAAATCCTCAACTACTATCGTTTGGTTTTCTATGATTAATTGAGTGGTTAGCTTATGGGTATAGTCAAGTCTTGAATCTTTAATTCGAGCGTGTATCCTGGCTACTTTCAGCCGTGCTTTTTGATAGTTATTTTATCCTTTAGTTTTCCTACACAGAGACTTTTGAGCTAACCTCAGTTTTTTGTATAGCTTGTTCAAATAATGTTGTCTTTGTCTGTGTTCCCTATTCCCTATTCCCTATTCCCTATTCCCTCATTAATTATGAATAATCCGCCAAAATTATGTTATGAATACCCCACTCTTGAACCAGGAACTTTAATTAAACGTTATAAAAGATTTCTGGCAGATATAGAGTTAAAGTCTGGAGAAATTATTACTGCTCACTGCCCAAATACAGGTCCGATGACTGGAGTTTCTACTCCAGGAAGTAATGTGATGGTTTCTCATAGTAATAATCCTAAAAGAAAATTGGCTTATACTTGGGAATTAATTGAAGTAAGGGATAATGAACCGACTTGGGTGGGAATTAATACGGCTTTGCCAAATCGAATTATTAAGTTAGCTTTGGCAGAATATTTGTTTCCTGAATTGGGAAATTATCAGGAAATTAAAACGGAAGTTGTTTATGGGAAAGAAAGGAGAAGTCGCGTAGATTTTAAGTTAATTAGCGACACTAAAAATATTTATCTTGAGGTGAAGAATACTACTTGGGCAGATCGACGAGTTGCTTTATTTCCAGATACGGTTACACAGAGGGGGCAAAAACATTTACGGGAATTAATAGAGGTAGTTGAACAAGGGGAAAGGGCGGTATGTTTATTTTTGATAAATCGTGGTGATTGTTATCAGTTTGCTCCTGGAGATATTGCCGATCCTGATTATGGTAAACTTTTGAGAGAAGCTATGATAAAAGGGGTAGAAATTTTACCTTGTAGATTTGCAGTTACTCCTCAAGAAATTCATTACTTAGGTATGGCAGAATTTATTAATTAAGATATTGAATGTTGGGTGAAAAAATCTCAAAAAAATATTCAACAGCTTCAAGTATAAATCTCTGTTATTTTTTGATAAATAGCAGGTTACTTTAAATATAGTTGTCACAATGGTTTGATGCTTTAGTGTTGGGTATGCCACAATAGACATCTCCAGAAAAGAGGGAGTAGGGAGTAGGGAGTAGGAGGAAATAATTGACTCGAGAATTGATTGGATTTTTTATTTTTGGAGATGTCTAATAGTGGCAAATAAATTTTATGTTTTAAATTTGTAATTAACTTGATTCCTTCATACAGATTAACTTCTCAGAGTGATTTAATTGACAAAGAATTTAGAGCTTTGTTTCTAGAAGGCGATTTACATTGTGTCTATGAGAAGAGTATTACTGAAGCAAAATTTGTCGGAAATTTAAGTAGATTACATTGGGAGGAAGCAAAAGCTAAAATTGTCTTGGATAAAAATTTTTTAGAACGAATAGAATATTTTTGTAAACCTATATTTGAAAATTGTGAATTAAGATATACAGGGCTAGATATAGCTTTAGATAAAGATGATAAACTCTGGCTGATTGAAGCTAACTCTGCACCAGGATTCAATTATTTTGTGAGAGACTGTGGGGAAGAATTAGCAATAGAATGGTACAGGAAGTCTCTCCTATTAATCTTCTGCAAATAGTCTTAGGGACTTCCAAATAAAAAATTACCCCATTAGCTATGAAAATAAGGTAGTAGGGAGTAGGGAAGAAATTGAAAAAGTAAGGAAGTAGGGAGTAAACAGTCAGGATATAGTACAAAAATAGAGTACAAAAATTGGGATAATTTATTTTCTGCTATTCCCTTACTTCAAATATCATAATTTTATTCCAGAGGGTATCTATAAAATACAAAAATTAAAACTTTTTATAGAGTAGGTGAGGCGGGAATAATACCATTTATCAAAAACTTTTCTAGATTTTATTTAGTAGGGGAGTGGGGGAGGAGTAAACATAAGAATAATTAGGGCTTGCTGAATAAATCTAAAAGCATTGATAGATAAAGGCTTTAGCATCTTTAGGTCGAAAAAAGCTCAAAAAGTTAGGATTTTAGGTTGACTATGCTAGAAAAATCAAGGGATAATTTTTCCAACAACCTCCTCTAAATTATCCATTTCTCCTGACTGCTACTTCTACCAATCATACTTTTTCAGCAAACCCTAATTAACATTCTCCTAGCTAATAATTATCAAAAAGGTTTCAAATGCTTGTCTTAATTACTTAATAATTGAAGTGTTGCCTAAGTATAGCAATACTTTATCATTCAACCAGATTTATATCTGCCTTAAGCCAGCCAATAAACTAGGTTTCTAGTTTGATAATTTTGATGAAAATATCAATATTTTTTAACAAATCTGGTTTACTACTGTTTTAAGATTTATTTTTATAGATATCTTCTAGATGACTACTGATGTGAGAATTGAGGTATTTCTTAAAAGGATAGAATATAGCAGTTATTATATTCATAAGATAAATTTTTTCTTCTTCTCTATTCCTTGTTCCTCGTTCCCTGTTCCCTAAAAGTATCCAATATCTCACAACTCAAATCATATTGCTATAGTAAAACCAACATAACAAAGAATAACAAATGCTAAAATTATCCCGGAAAATCGCTCTAGGAATCACAATACTTTTACTTACACTTACCAGTGGATGTTCTCTACTTCTTAAACCATCTCCCAAAGTTCATATCACTTTAGGAAATCCAAGTAATGCCACAACTACTATCGAAAATTCAGAGAATTATTTAATGGAAAAAGCGCAATATGTATTGTCATATAACCGAAAGAAAGGAATAGCAAACTGGGTGAGTTGGCAACTCAATAAATCTTGGTTAGGAAATGTAGAAAGACAGGATGATTTTCGCCCAGATGATAGTTTGCCTGAAGAGTGGTATCAGGTCAGACCAAATGATTATCGAAATAGTGGTTATGATCGAGGACATTTAATTCCTTCAGCAGACCGTACAGCTAATGAAAATGATAATTCAGCCACATTTTTAATGACAAATATAATTCCCCAGAGTCCGGATAATAATCGGGAAACTTGGCGGGAATTAGAACAATATTCTCGCGAACTTGTACGACAAGGAAATGAACTTTATATTATTGCTGGAGGATATAGAAAAAAATCAACTCTTGCCAGTGGAAAACTAACTATTCCTAGTCGGACATGGAAAATTATAGTAGTTTTAAAACCGGGTGCTGGTGTGGGAGGAGTTAATAAAAATACTAGAGTTATTGCAGTGGATATGCCTAATTCTAATCGGATTAGAAGTGATTGGAAAGCTTACCGAGTTTCTGTAAATAAAATTGAAAGTGCTACTGGTTATGATTTTCTTTCAAAAGTTCCTCAAGAAATTCAAGATGCGATTGAAAGTCGAGTTGATAATCAGTGAATAATACCAAGGTAAGTTCAGTTATAGCACTTCCCAAAAAGCGTGAGGTACAAAGTTTTTTAACTTTAAGGACTCAAGAGACAGGAGTTAGGAGACAGGAGTTAAATATAAAGTATATTAGGTGTACCTCATTAGTCCGATAAATGCTATATCAGTTATCAGTTATCAGTTATCAGTACCTCCTACTTAATTACTAGGCAAGAAAATCCGAAATTTCCTTTTGTCTCTTCTGGAAAGGGGAGGTTTGAGACTTTATTTCTTGATGATTTTTTTGTCTAATACTTTTAATTATCCTTAAATCATCCATGGTAATTTATAGTCTAAAGGCAATGAATTAATAGCTAATAACTGATAACGCAATTCCTCTGTAAAAGGCTATATAATGTTTGAATGCCTAGAATTTATGTTGATATAGCAATGAAAGCAAAGGTTGGGATATTTTTAAATTATCACCCCTCAGTCATAGATTATTTTTTACTTTTGCCTTTTTATTTTTGCCTTTTTACTTTTGCCTTGCGCGTAGCCCTATAATCCTGTAATACCTGCCTAATTTCTAATATTTAAGTCTCAATAGAAATGGTAGCCAAACCAGCATAATCTCCAGTATTAGTCTTACCAACTATATAAACATCAATTTCAATTTTACCCACTTTATAGACTTTTAAATCACTTAAATATTGTTTCATTAGCCTGACAATTTCCTGATATCTTTTCACTGTATCAGCTTCTTCTGAATTATGCCAATCTTTATGAGTAACTACACCTTGAAAAAAACTATCAAATTCTATAACTTTAATTGGAGTATCCAAAGAATGTTTAGTAATTTTCAAAACTACTTCATTATCTAGTAAAATTTTTTGACCAAATTGCCAAGTCAAAGCTTCCAAGGGATAATCAGATTCACTCATCCATAGTAAACCTTTTGCTGTTTCATGTAGTAACTCAAAAATTTCTAAATTAGTTAGAGTCATCTTGTATTAATTTAAAATTAATCAACAAATTTCTTGAGAATTTTGGCATTCTCTGGGTTGAATATTGCCAAGAAAATCTTTAATACCAAATCCGGTTTAAAAAGACCAGTTTTCAGTAAACCGCAAAAACCCTGTAGAGACCGTGCGTGCAAGGTCTCTACAGGGCGAGATATAACGGGTGTACCTATACCGGATTTCGTATAATATTACTAGCATAACTTGAGTCTTTATTTTTGAGACGAGATTAAAAATTAAAAGCATGAAAGTATGAAAATTGAATTGCTAAACAGAATGACTTAATTAGGTATCCTAACTTTCAACTCCACTGTTTACTCATGCAATTAATTTAATTATTGAGGTGGAATATCTAACCTATGTTTACCATCACAAAGTTCGACAATTTATAAATTAGCTAGACTCATTTTGTATTAATTTCAAATTAATCAACAAATTTCTTGAGAATTTTGGCATTCTCTGAGTTGAATATTGCCAAGAAAATCTTTAAATATTACTAGCATAACTTGAGTCTTTATTTTTAAGACGAGATTAAAAATTAAAAGCATGAAAATTATTCCATAGTTGTAGAATGATAATTATGCTTTGCAGAACCTAAAACTGTAGTTATATAAAGAAAAAATTTTGGGCAGATATCACAATCATTCCATGATAGTACAACGCCAAAAATTCGTAAGCATTCAGCTATTAGAGTTCAGCATTAAGCTTTGGAAAGAATTAAGCCATTACTAAAGTTAGCTGATGACCAGTTTCATTCATAACTTTTAATTCTATGTCTGAGACTAATTCCTCCTTCGGTCTGATAGTGAGTTAATAACTCATAGCTGATAGCTGATAGCTGACCGCTGAATACTTACAAAAATTCAGTTCTCAAAAAGAGTAACTTGTGGAGATTTACCAACTTTCTTCTGCCTTCTTCCTTCTTGTTTCTTTCTTGTTTCTTTCTTCCTCAATAAGAGACTGTTTGTAAAATAAGTATTAAGAGAACATGCGAGTGACTAAAATC
>NZ_JBNHEP010000050.1:0-12458 GCF_050015995.1 Dapis brunnea BLCC-M229
GCAGCCAGAGCTTCTGGTAATAATTCTGGTAATTTATCAGCTAAAGCACTGAGAAATTCGGCGCGATATCTCTCATCCTCAATCTGTCGAGCAGCAGCCAGAGCTTCTGAAATAGCTAGTTTTTTTAAGTTGTCTGGCAAATAATCAACTAATTTTGCCAGAGAGTCTGCTTTATCCCTTAAATCAGGCTTTTGTAATGCGTAAGCCAACCCCTGCTCCGGAGTCCATACTTTCTTTTTAACTAAAGCTACCAACAAATCTACTGGTAAATTCGCTGCCAAACTATTAATAGAAGCAGTTATCAAAGCATAACGACACTGCAAACCAACAACTTGAGGGAACCTACCTTCATCCCAGTCAATCTCCACTAACTCCCAAGCACGAGCTACATCAGTAATAAAAATCCCCGTTCGCCCAAAATGTTCACACGTTTCATACCAACCATTAGCCCCACTTTCCGACACCTCCGCTAATAAACCATGAATCTCCTCTATCTTTCCTGCCTTTTCAAAATGCCAGACTAGATGCTGATGAATATAACCATCATTTGGCAAAGTATGCCAAAGATGATTATCAGTTAACCTCCTGTATTTCTCTAAAAATATTCCGTGAGCCTCAGCTAGACTAATACCTAACCCCGGTAAACTACCTCTGCGTCTTGGATGTAATGGCGCAGTTAACAAATAGCGAGCCAAGTCGTGGAATAAGTCATGTAAACGATAAGTAGGCTTACCATCAAAAGCCACACCATCCAATAACAACGCCTTACTCCGCAAATAGGCCAAGTCATCCCTCGCATCCCTTTCATCATCCAGATCCCAGAGTACAACCGTCATCCCTTGAGTAATATTCACATCATCCGGCAATATTCCCAACCAAATAAAACCCTCCCGCGTTTCCTGCTCCAGTCGCTTGACACTCAAATTCAAAGAAGCAGTCAAACTCAACCGTTTTAAACTAGCCTCATCAGTAACATCCCTCGCACCTGGTCTATCCAAGGTTTTTAACCGAACAATTTCCCCTTGAATATCCTTTAACAGCTCTCTCCAAGACATACCATCCTCAACTTGAGCTGCCGCTAACTCCAAAGCTAAAGGCAAATATCCCAGTTCTTTAACCAAAGCCTCCGCCTGTTTAGCATCCTCTCCGGTAATTTCACGCCCTAACCTTTGACTCAGAAGTTCCATTGATTGGGATAAAGTCATCACATCCAGACTGTAAGTTTCAGCTTCTAAGACATCGGCGATCGCCTTTTCCCTAGTCGTCACTAAAACCTGACAGCGCATACCACCGAGATTAAAAACTTTAGCATGGTCTGGACTCCAAGCATCATCCACCACCAATAGCACAGCCTTATCATAAAGCAACGTCCGCAAATGATTAGCAGTCGCCTCCACACTTGTAGGCTTGAAATTATAGTCACCCAACGCCTGCACCCAACCACTCAGCATCGGCAGAATATTAGGCTCTTGACCCAAAGTTACCCAGAGAATACCATCAGCAAAACGAGATTGTACGTCCTCATCATAAGCTAAAGCATTTGCCAGAGTAGACTTACCCACAGCACCTAAACCATGGATAGCAGTCACCACAATAGCTCGCGTATCCGATGAATTTGTCAGTAGGTTAGCCTTTAAATTGTCGCTGTATTCGGGGCGGTCTACGTAATATCTGGGTAGCGGTGGGGCCTGGAATACATTGATTCTAACTCTTCTCGTCGTATCAGTGGAGGCATCAAATATTTTTCCACAAACTTTTTTACGGAAAGATAAACCAAATCATTTTTTCCAGGTTTAGCAATAGAATTGTGGTCTGCTGGAATAGCAACAGGTTTAACATCCTTAATTCCTGGGTTAGCGCTATCCTCATCCACAACTAACACCCCACTCATGGGCTGAGTTTCAAAGAAGACCTGAGTTTTAATTCCGAAATTATCAACATTTTGTCGATACCATTCGTTAAGTTGGCGTAACTGAGGCGAATGCGCTTTTAATTCCTGAACATTCACCGTCGCTCTCGTCAAAACATTAATATTATCAATTAAATTAGCCAAATGTGAGCCTTGATGGGGAGTAGACAAAAATACAATCCCTTGAGTCTGTTGGATAATGGCTTTTTTATCATCAAAATTTTGAGCTGTACGAATTAAATCTTTGACAACTAACCCACCCATACTGTGGGTTACAAAAATTAGAGGGCGATCGCCTATATCCTTAACCTCTAGATATTCCAGTAAATTACTTGCTTGGTCAAAAAGTGACATCCCCCAACCAGAATATTTAGAGCGAGGGGCATCATATCCAAAAGTCCAGACATTTGCTTGTAATTCTTCTCCCAACCAAAACGGCCAAAAATCCAAATCTTGATTATCCTTTTTACTTTTAGGATGCCATGTTCCCCAGGGATGGCCAGCCAAACCATGAACAAAAACAATATCACCTCTAGGCTGAGAATTTTCAGACTTAAATACTGGTGATAAACCAAGCATATTCTCTTCTGTCATATTATTTTTAGTTTGAAAAGTACATTTTAGCAGAAATTAAAGTATGAATCCCCCCTAACCCCCCTTAGAAAGGGGGGGAGTGGAGAGAGTGGTTATATTTTGAATTTCTCCTTAGAAAGGTGCATAAGAGGATATGAATCCCCCCTAACCCCCCTTAGAAAGGGGGGGATTGGAGAGGGTGGTTATATTTTGAATTTCTCCTTAGAAAGGTGCATAAGAGGAGTTGTCTTACTCTCACTTGGCAAAGGAAGTAGGGAACACTATCTTACTCCCCCCTTACAAAGGGGGGCAGGGGGGATAAACTCAGCAATACGCTCACAAACACCATCAAAACAGCTCATCACTTCATCATTTGTAAAACGAATCACCCGCAAATTATAACCTTCTAAAACCTGAGTTCGATGGCGATCGTAAACCATTGCCTCCTGAGTAAAATGACTTTCGCCATCTATTTCAATTACTAACTTTAATTTAGGGCAATAAAAATCAACAATAAAATTATCAATTGGTTTTTGTCGCCACATTTTTAAAGGAAATAATCTTAAATATTCCTGCCAAAGTTTCCTTTCAGCAGGAGTAGGATTTTTTCGCATTTCCTTCGCTCGCTCCACCAAATTGCCATTATAGGGTAAAAAGTAACGCCCTTGTTTCAAATTATTAGACATAACAAAATTTTCAACTCTAATCGTCTAATTTGTTTATCCCCCTAAATCCCCCTTTCTAAGGGGGACTTTAATATAAAAAACTAAAAGGACAGGTTTTCGACCTTAATTATTCGGTAAATTAATGACTCACTGCTCTTTGATGACGCTCTCTCAGATAAGACAGAAATTCCTTACCTTCCCGTAAACGACGCACCAACATTTGCGGGTCTGCCAACATTTCTCCAACTATCGGAATAATTGACTTCGGTCTAAAATAAAACCGTCGATACATTTGCTCTACCCCATCTTCAATTTCACTACCTGACAAATTAGGATACTGCAACGCCGACATTTGAATTCCAGAATTTGCCACCAAAGAATCTCCTGTAAACCAACCATTTGCCTGAGCTTGACTATATAATTCTGTGCCTGGATAGGGGGAAGCAATGGAAACTTGAATCGTATGGGGGCTGACTTCACAAGCAAAACGGATAGTCTCCTCAATAGTTTCCCTACTCTCATTGGGTAAACCGAGAATAAAAGCTCCATGTACTTTAATTCCCAACTTATGACAATTTTCCATAAATTTGCGGGCGACTTCTAATTTAATTCCTTTCTTGACTCCATCCAAAATTTGCTGATTTCCTGACTCAAAACCAACCAACAGCAAACGTAGACCATTATTTCTCAATTCTTTGAGGGTGTCATAATCTAAATTCCCGCGAGCATTACAACTCCAGGTTAATTTCAATTTCTTCAAATGTTCGCTAATAGCGATCGCTCGTTTTTTATCAATGGTAAAGGTATCGTCATCAAAAAAGTATTCTCTGACAGAGCTTCCCCAAATTGCTTTTGCTTCTGCCATTTCTCGCCCTACTGCTTCCGGACTTTTTGCGCGGTATTGATGTCCGCCAATAGTTTGTGGCCATAAACAGAAGGTACATTTAGCAGGGCAACCGCGACCTGTATATAAAGAGATGTAGGGATTGAGCAAATAACCAATTAGATAGTTACGAATATCCAGATGTTCTGCATAAACTGGAAAAACACTAGGCATGGCATCCCAGTCGTGAATTAATTCTCGTTCTGGGGTATGCTGAATATTACCTTGGGAATCGTGGTAACTCAACCCTTTAATTTCTGCAAAAGGTTTCCCTTCGGATAATTCTTTACAGGTAAAATCAAATTCGTTGCGACAAACAAAATCAATAATTGGATTATCTTTGAGAGTTTCTTCTGGCAAAACTGCCACATGAGCGCCAACAAAACCTATTTGTGTCTGAGGGTTTTGAGTTTTAATTGCCTCTGCACACTTAACATCATTGGGGAGGGAAGGGGTACTGGTGTGCATAATTACCAGTTCGTAATCTTTAGCAATTTTCAGCACATCTTCGACTGTTTGATAATGAGCAGGAGCATCTACTAATTTACTTCCGGGAACTAAAGCAGCAGGTTGAGCTAACCAGGTTGGATACCAGAATGACGTAATTTCTCGTTTTGCTTGGTATCTAGCTCCGGCACCTCCATCAAAACCATCAAAAGAAGGGGGATTTAAAAATAGAGTTTTTTTCATATTTGATACTAAATTTATAATACACACCAATATTTCAGGGAACATTTCTACGTTTTCTTGTTATACCATAAGTTATCTGAAGCGACTTTCCGATTCAAGAATTCTCAGTTATAAATAAGCTCCTAGTTGGACTTTAGCCCTAAGATAAATATTTGGGAGTTGCTGAGTGGTAATAATTTTTAGATTAAGTATCAACGCCAAACATAAGTTTTTCAATTTTACCTTCAGCTACTTACCATTACATTTCAGCAACGCCCAAAATAATATGACAGAAGAGAATATGCTTGGTTTATCACCAGTATTTACAGCGGTTTTCATTTCAGTAGACCACAGTAATGATATTCCATGGAACGTTCCTACTAGGTTTTGGTTGTAAATATGTGGTTCATCAATCTGAAAAGCGCTGTAAGTCAACAGAATAGGGTTTCACGATCGCTTGTTTAATTTTTCTATTTTCTATAATTGTAGTCTACCTTTATGAAAATTGCTATAAACTAGCATTCAAGTCTCTATCACAACTGAAACTACAATGTTCGCAATTAAATACTCTCTGAGATCAAGACAGAGACTCTTTAACATTTCCACAGTTACTAGCCCTTGGAAAATATCTACCTAAATTTAAGTTTTGTCCTCTTTTTTATCGAGCCTTCTTTCATCTTTATTTCTTCCTTACTTGTACTTTTAATACCAAATTGATAAATATTTGTAGCCAACATTTATCAATTTGGTATTATAGATATTTTCATTAATAAGGATGGAAATTTTTTGCAACTTAAAAACAGCCTAATTAAAATCAAACAGGCACTTTTAATTTATTTTTTCTTTCAATTGCTTTTTGATAATCTGGTTTAATTTGTAAGACAATATTGTAAGAACTAACTGCTTCTTGAACATATCCTAACTTTTCCAAAATTAACCCTCTCTGAAACCAAGTTTGATGATTACCAGGTCTTAAAGAAACTATTTGGTCGTAGGCAGCGATCGCCTCTTCATACCTCTCTAATTCTTCCAGAATAAAAGCTAATTTTGACCAAGCTTGATAATTACTTGGCCAAATACTAATAGCTTGATTATAACTAAAAACAGCTTCTTCATAATTTGCCATTTTTTCTAAGCTTAATCCCCGGTTTAACCAAGCATCAAAATTATCCGGCTGTTTTCCAATTACCAAATCATAAGCTGCTATTGCTTCAGCATATCGCTCTAACTTTTCTAAAGCTGCACCCCTTTGTAAACCAACTTTAGCAACAGAAATTCCTTGCTGAAAACTCATTTCTATTACTTTGTCATAAGCTGCTAATGCTTGATCGTACTTCTGGAGTTTTTCTAATACTTCACCTCGACAATTCCAAGCCTCTAAAAAATATGGCTCAATACTAATGGCATTACCATAAGCAATAAGAGCTTCATTATATTTATCCAGTGCCATAAATGCTTTACCTCGACCTAACCAAGCTTCTGGATAATTAGAATTAATTGTAATTGCCTGATTAAAAGATTCTACTGCCTCGCTATACTTAAATAAATCTAATAAAATATAACCACGACTAATCCAAATTTCTGGTAAATTAGGATAGAAATTAATTGCCTTATCAAAACAAGCAATTCCTCCTTCTTTCCAATGATATTTTAAAGCTAATCCTTTATAATACCAAGCTTCATAATCATCGGCATTTAATTTAATTGCTTTATTAAAAGAAGAGACCGCATCATGATATTTATGTAGTTTAGTTTGAGCAATACCTAAGTTAAACCAAGCTAAATAATTCTCAGGTTCTAATTCTATTGCATGGTCATAACTAATAATTGCTTCTGCATAACGTTGAGTTTGTACTAAGGCTAATCCTCGGTTCAACCAAATATGATAATTATCTGGTTGAAGTTTCACTGCACAATCATAAGCAGCTAATGCTTCAGCATATTTTTTTAGAGTTAATAAAGCTTGCCCTTGAGCATACCAAATTTCTCCCTTCATTGGTTGTATTTTCAGTGCTTTTTTGTAGCAGTTGATGGCAGATAAATACTGTTTTAATTCAGTTAAAACAATTGCTTTATTAAACCATAGTTCGTAGTTATTTGGGTTAATTTTGATTCCCTTGTCAAAGCAGGCGATCGCTTCTTCATACTGCCTTAAGTTAGATAATACAACTCCATAACTATTCCAAGCTTGATAAGCGTTTGGTTTGAGCGATAGGGATTTTTTATAAGCCTCTACTGCTTGTTCATACTTTCGCAGTTTATATAATGTATCAGCTAGCTTTAACCAACCTATTGCCCAGTCTGGCTTTATTTTCACTGCGTTCTCGTAGTAGGGAATGGCTGACTCGTATCTACCCATTTCATAAAGTCTGTTGCCACGGTCATATTCTGGGAATGCAGAAAAGATGCTAAAAATTCCCTTGGGTGGGGAAAGAGTTTCGGTCTTCGCAGTTTCTAATGTAGTTAAAAATGTCAATTTTTGGGATGATTGGGAATGAATTTTGGTCATAGTTTTTTTCCTAGAACCTGATAGGGTATATCTGGGAATAGTATTATATTATTTGCACTTATTTAATATCTAAATGATCGTACCGTTAAGCAGAAACTTATTTAGTAGACGTCTCCAGATAAAGAATATGAATTATAAAGTCATATCATCTTCGTTTTATTATTATAGGACTTAGGCAAAAAACCCGGTTTCTAGGATAAATAGTTGGTTTGAAGAATAGACATCTATGAACAAACCTGGTTAATGTAACAGTTACAACGTCCTATACCACACTACAAATATTTAGTCAATACAATATGGTTTAGTAAAACTTATTTATTTTATTCAAATCATTTATACTTGTGAAGAGTCAAGATGCAACAATTAGCTCTATTGGTGTAACAATCAAATAGGTGACAAAACAGGTTAGCTATATATAGACTTTCTAAGCGAAGAGCTTATTAATCGATAGAGTAGTTGATAACCTGGAGCAATCCAGAAGATTCCGAATTACTCTGAATCTTAACTACACCAGATTAAGTGCTACGCGCACTACGTTTTTAAAGTCAAGACCCTAATGAGGTTCCCTGGCCTCAAGCGGTCAAGAGAGGACTATGCTTTTTACGACTTGAAGACAAGTAGGCAGCCTAATTGGAAAGATTTATTGTTCCGAAATATTGGGTAGAACTACTCTCTCTGGGAGCCTGTGAAAAAAATGTAGAGCTTCACAGCTAGATATTTTTCTAGGCAAGGAGTGAAGGCAAACAAAATCATCTTGAGTCGCTATTAGTTAGAGGCATCATAATATTTTTATGCCAAAATGCCGACAGAACTCTAGTAGAATTATTTACAATCAAAACAGTACAGTTGAAACACAACTGATGAAATTATCAAATAAAAATTAGGAGATAGTCGTCTGTCAAGATTGAAATGAGGAATAGATAATCTCTGAAAACTATGTCATCTAATAATCCTGTATTTCTAGAAGAAGATTATTCCTCCAAACAAACTTGATAGTCTAATAGGAGTCTGTTGACAGGTTTCAAGTAAATCGGGCATCCCATTTACGGTGGGCTAACCATAGAATTCACAATATTTTAACCTTTGGAGATGTCAACATAACATAGAAGTCAATTCAAAAATTAAACCTTAGCTAATCATCAAAAAATCCTCGGTAGTTTGGAGACCTTCGCGCTTCAGCTAGGGGAGAAAAAAACAAGTGGGCGGGTTTTAATCCGCAGTCAAATGTTGTTTGACCTAGTTAAGAGTTTTTGAACCAGGAATCTTCTAAACCCCCCCACACTCTACTGTGGGGAAAAATTTTACTGGAAATTCAAAAGTCAATATCAAAATTAATTTTTGGCTTGTGAATTTTGCCAAGCAATTGACAACTACTACTCAAATATTGTCTTTCCGGTAATGCCAAAAAATACACTGTAGAAATTAATAGTAAGTCTTTAAAACCATGCACGATCTGGCGAAAGCAACAGGGCTATGGATGAGACCCCAAAACACTAAAATTCTAAATGCTATAACTGCTCGTATGTATATTACAATACCTAAATTTAAGCTATTAAGCCCTTTGAGAAAATGGCTAGATCGCATAGAAATTAATAATCCCAAATTAGCAAGATTTCTGTGCAAATTAATTCCAAGTCACTGCCCCTTTGAGCGCGATGTCAATTTTTTTGGTCATGTCTTGTTTCACATTCCTCCTATGTGCAAACTTAACCCTCTTTACAATGAACTAATTGATTTGAGGTTTAGAGCTTTATGTTATTTGGCGGATGTTTGTGGAGAAGATGTCACCTCATACTGCTAATCTTGTCAAGAATAATATTCCGCATTTCTACCGCGTTTTATCTCGACAACAGCCGAAAACACACGTTGACTTTTTGCATAAATATAAGCTTTCCCACTCAGTTAAAAATTAATACAGCATATTTGATCTGAGTGAAGTACATAAGGCGGGCAATATCCCCACCCCACAAGACTTTTAACATTAAATTAATATTTGTACTTCATTTACCTGCAATATGCTGTAAATTTCAATTGAGTTTTATTTTCATAGGGAAAGAGATTACCATAGATGACTGTAGCTAAATTCCAACTACAGCCATTAATAAACCTTTAAATAATTTCATGCCATCTGTATCACCTAACATTGGGTCTGATGCTCTCTCCGGATGAGGCATCATTCCCAAGACATTGCCTTGAGGGTTGCAGATACCGGCAATATTGTTAAGGGAACCATTAGGATTAGCTTCTGGAGTAATTTCACCATTTTCTGTACAATAGCGAAATAATATTTGACAATTATTTTCCAAATCTTTCAAAGTATCTGCATCAGCATAGTAATGACCCTCACCATGAGCTATTGGTAAACTAATCACTTCTCCTTTTGTATAAGCAGATGTCCAAGGAGTATTAGAATTTTCTACTTTGACAGGAATTTGATTGCAGATAAAATTTAATTTCTGATTTCGCACCAATACCCCTGGCAATAACCCTATTTCTGTCAATATCTGAAAACCATTACAGATCCCTAAAACTAATTTCCCCTTTTGAGCGTGGGTAATAGTTGCTTTCATGACTGGAGAAAAACGGGCGATCGCTCCACATCTTAAATAGTCCCCATAACTGAAACCTCCAGGGATAACTATTACATCCACATCAGAAATATCTTCTTCTTGATGCCAAACCATGCGAGTTGGTTGACCCAATAGACCCTGGGTTACCCAAGCTACATCCCGATCGCAATTGGAACCGGGAAACATAATAATGCCAAATTTCATATAAATTTTAAATTAATTTAAACTTTTTGATTGCTAGGAAAAAAATACCTCTCTTTCACCGAAAAATTAAGGTATAAAGCCTCTCCATTCATGGAGAAAAAAGCGGTTGAGGGATGGCGAGGTCTCCTCGCTGGCCTCCAATCAACCAAGAGAAGAAAAAAAATTCCTTTGAGCCAATCCTCTTCTTGATCAGAAGAGATAATTATTAATTGTTAATTATTAATTGTTAATTATTAATTATTAATTGTTAATTATTAATTGTTAATTATTAATTATTAATTATTGAACCTACTCCCTACTCCCTACTCCCTCTAATTCAAAGCGATAATTTTCAATGACAGGATTTGCCAATAATTGATCGCAGATTAATTCTACTTGTTCTCTAGCAGTTGCTTCATCCGTTGCCTGAAGTTTCAACTCAATATATTTACCAATTCTAATTTGTTCTACATTTTCATATCCCATCTGTGCCAACCCAGATTGAACTGCGGTACCAGCAGGGTCTAAAACAGATGGTCTTAGGGTAACATGGATTTGTGCCTGATATTGTTTTGTCACGTTAGTACAAAATTTTAGATTTTCATCTCAACGTTGTTTGGAGACCCGTGCTCTCCCGTAGGGGAGCGTCAGTCCGAAAACCAATCAATGTTGCGGTTTCACACACAATATGTTAACATATATAAAGTTAAATAAGTAAGCAGTAAATGGTTGAAAAAGCCTACAAATTTAGGTTTTACCCTACTAAGCAACAGGAAAATCTGTTACGGAGGACTTTGGGATGTGTACGTCTGATCTACAACAAAGCTTTAGCTGCCAGAACTCAAGCTTGGCATGAAAGACAGGAACGGGTAGGATATGTCCAAACCTCAGCTATGCTTACCAACTGGAAAAAGCAGGAAGACTTAAAGTTTTTAACAGAAGTAAGCTGTGTGCCATTACAGCAAAGTTTAAGACATCTACAAACTGCTTTTACTAATTTTTTTAGTGGACGTGCTAGATATCCTAATTTCAAGAAAAAGCGGAATGGTGGTAGTTCAGAGTTTACAAAATCAGGATTCAGGTGGAAAGATGGTCAAGTCTATCTAGCCAAATGTGCAGAACCATTAGCTATTAGATGGAGTAGGCAATTACCACCAGGTTGTATGCCCAGCACAATTACAGTGAAGCTTAGTCCCTCCGGTAGATGGTCTGTTTCTTTGAGAATTAATGATGCCAGGAATTTAAAACTCAAGCCAGTCAAAAAACAAGTTGGAATTGACTTAGGAATTACTAACCTTTTAACTACCAGTTATGGAGAAAAAGTAGCTAACCCTAAGAATCTAAACAAGTTGCACAAAAAACTGAGGTTAGCTCAGAAATCTCTAGATAAAAAAACCAAAGGAACTAATAACTACCAAAAAGCCAGACTGAAAGTAGCTAGAATACACGCCAAGATTAAAAACTCAAGACTGGATTACACCCATAAGCTAACTACTCAATTAATTAGAGAAAATCAAACTATTGTGGTTGAGGATTTGGCAGTAAAAAACATGGTGAAAAATCACAAATTAGCAAGGGCAATAAGTGATGCGAATTGGGGAGAAATAGTCAGACAATTAGAGTACAAGGGTGAGTGGTACGGAAGAGAATTGATAAAAATTGATAGATATTTTCCTAGTTCTAAACGTTGCTCTAATTGTGGCCATGTAGTAGAAAAATTACCTCTAAATATTAGAGAGTGGGATTGTCCAGAGTGTGGTAGTCACCATGACCGTGATATTAACGCTTCAATAAATATTTTGGCTGCGGGACTCGCAGTTTCAGTCTGTGGAGCGACCGTAAGACCTGAAGAGAGGAAGTCTCGGAAGGCGGGTGCTATGAAACAGAAAACCCCTAACAGCGATGCTAGGGAATCCCGCGCTGTCTCGCGTATAGCAGCGTCGGGAGGATGTCAATGAACTACTTAGATATTATCTGTTAAGTTTTACCCAAATTAACTATATTGGCCATGAAAATCAATCGCACCCAGTCTCAAGAGCGTGTTTTAAAACTACTAAAAACCCAGAAGCGATCGCTATCTGCTCAGGATATCTATTCAAAATTACGCAGACGTGACCAACCTCTGGGGCTAGCAACAGTATATCGTTGTTTGGATGCTCTCAAGCAAGAGGGTGTAGTAATTGTCCGGACTTTGGCCAATGGTGAATCGGTTTATAGTTCTCTAAAGCAAGACCAACATCATCTGACTTGTGTTAAATGTGGGACTTCTATACCTATTAATGAATGTCCTGTCCACGATTTTGAGTACAAATTGCAGCAGTCCCACAAATTTAAGATTTTTTATCACACTTTGGAATTTTTCGGAATTTGTGATGGATGTAGCTTCACAGAAGATATTTCTTAAGATTTTTCATTTCCAATAATTACCCCTGTTTTCCCTCTTAACTCTAGATGTAGTGTAGCGCTATAGTTCTTTCTTACTACATCTAGTCTTTGA